>CADFRV010000213.1 GCA_902836725.1 Muribaculaceae bacterium | reverse complement strand
TCCGGCAGGATGGCACGGAGCAGGTGGTCTGGTTTCATGCTACAAAGATAACACTTTATTCATGACTCATCTTCAGCCCACCGGAAAAATCCGCTGATCCCTTACTTAAGTGTCTGTATGTTTATTTCCTATTTATGGTGCGTATACGGCGATTTTGATTGTCAAGCACATAGAAAGTCTCTGTGCGCTCGTCCTATGCAAGACCAGTGATATCTCGGAAACGGGCGACGTTGTCATCGCCACTCACACGCCGCTCGATACGGGGCTTAAATTTTGCACGCCACCTCCGGTGACTCGATGTGACAACCTCATGTTGATGAAAAGGCAGATTGAAGATAAATTGTTGTATTCCGGTTTTACCGGACAGCAATAATATAATTTATATTTGATGCCCTATATCCGTTCATGAATCCGTCGACGAAAATCTGCACGCATTTCTCCGATTTCGCCCATCCGGCGAGTGCCACGAGTGAACCGAGCGCGACAGCTGACGCGGCGAGGAGTTTATTTGTTTTCATAACTTGGGTTCAGTTCATCCGGGGTGTGCCTTGTCGGAGCCGTTAATATTTGAAAATAAAAGATACAGATAGCCGCCCACACATGTAGCAGTCATTCCGACGCCAAATGTCGTCCACCCTACGGTGCTCAGAGCCTTGTATTTGCCCCATTCGGGCGTGTTTTTGTATGCGTCGCCGACAGGCAGCTGCGAAACAGCCTGCAGGCTTTGATTGCTGATGTTCAGCTCAGTATCCATTCGGAGGGCTTTGGCTAAACCGGTTTGAGAATATGCACAAACCGCACAAATGACAAAGGTTATAAATAATATTGTTTTCTTCATGCCGATATATCTCAATTTGATTGGAGGCATTCGCCAATATGGCCACAAAGTTATACAAAAAGCATGATAATTCGCTATAATACAAAGGTTAAAGAGCCTCAACCACACAGAATCAGACCTAACTGTTGTCCACACCAAAACTTGATCAGAACGACAGATTTTCAAGTTTTCAAATTTTACATGCACCAGAATTTCGGCTTGTAACAACATTTCATTATCTTTGTCGCTGACAAGCCGATTGTTTCATTGACTTATACAAGTATATATGAAAAAACTTCTTGCGATAGCAACTTTGGCATTGTGTGCGTTCATCGCAAACGCACAGGAAAAAACAATGTGCATACATAAAACCGACGGCACTTACGCTCTTACGAGAGTTGCGGAGCTCAACAAGATCTCTTTCCTCAGTATCGATGATCCGGGAAAGGGGCTGATTGTGGTCACATCGGTATCTGACCCTGTGGAGGTGCTTTTCGAACAGCAACCCGAAGTGACAGTGGCAGATGGCAAACTGATCGTGACATCTAAATCCGCAGCCGACAACGTGGAGATAGAAATAGACCACGTTAACGAACTCAGGTTTGGTACCTCGGCTTCGCTGTCGATACCCGACGCTGATATGGGCATTGTATGCGTGCTTCAGCCGGGAGCGGCCATGTTCAGATCCATTCCCGACGGCATGGCAGCTGAAATATGCCGTATCGACGGACGCACTGTGGCCTCACCCTCCATCACCGGCGGCGAGCTGAAGCTCTCCGCCGACACTCTCGGCGCAGGCATCTACATTGTGCGCATAGGCACCTTCACCGCTAAAGTAACCCTCTGACAAACGGTTGTGAGAGGAATTCATCACGCCACATAACCTTTCAAGAAATTCAACGACATGAGAAATATATTTGTGCTTGCTACCGTAGCCATGGGCATAATGAGCCTCAGCGCACAACAGACCACCATGCTTGTGCACACCACTGACGGCGACATAATACTCAACGATGTGACCGATGTGGAAAAAATCACTTTTACCGATGCCGACTACAACCTCAACGCCGATAACGACCGTATACTCGAATCCGAAGAGGTCAAATGGCCCGAGAACCGGCTTCTGCCCCTGTTTCTCACGCCTGCAAAAGTGTTGATTACACTCGACCTCAATGCCGCCAAACTCAGCGACCAGGAACGCGTCATGTTCTGCACCATGCAGGGTATAGTGAACCGCACACGTCCGCGCATACTGCTCTACAACCACAACGAGGAACCGCGCACCACATGGCCACGCGCACATGGGCTGAACACACGCGCCACCAGCGCCAACAACCCATACCAGCTTGTAAAACGCTTCCAGGACGAAATCAAAGGTCTCGTGCTCTACAGCACGGAGCGTAGCGAGCACTATGCAAACGTGGCCGCAACCATCGCCGGCCTCGAACGCCTGCTTCCCGTAACCGATGAGATCCGCCAGAAATTAATCGAAAACGGCATGGATTTTCCCGTGGTGGAGGACCTCACAGAACTCACCATGACCACTCCGCATGCCGTCTACGATTATTTATATGAGAACTACTGGGAGCGTTGCAACCACCGTCTGCTGGTGAGCATCCGCCCGGGCATACCATATGTGCACGACATCGCTGCGGCCGCCGGTTCAGCCGCAATATGGCTTGATCCGCGCAAAGCCGCCGAAAAACGCGTGCTCGACAAAATGCTAAATGACCTGACACCCGGTCGCGACATAGTGCTCGGATGGTACCCCGAAGAACGCTCTGGCGTGGGTGAGGCCACAAAATTCGGACTCTCCACCGTGCCGGCCGACTTTTTTGAAAACGGCACCGTATATGCCGCTGTCAACAAGCCGGTAAACATTCCGGCTGTACCCAAACGGCCGAAACTCGAAAACAAGGTTTATGCCACAGTCTACATCAGCGACGGCGACAACATACAGTATTGCCAGCACGCCATGGCCAAGATATTCGAACAGAGCGGCCGAGGCAAAATGCCTCTGAACTGGACTGTCAGCCCCGCACTTGCCGACTTCTCCCCGCAGATGCTCAATTATTATTACGGCAAAGCCACCGTCAACGACTGTTTTGTAAGCGGCCCCTCCGGAGCAGGATATTCCATGCCTTTCGACGGTCACAACCGCCGTTGGAACACAAGCAAAGGGGAAGATTTCGTGCCATATGCGCGTCTCAGCCAGCGCTATCTTGAGAAATCTGGCCTGAGAGTGGTAACCGTATGGGACGAGGTAAACGACGCTCAGCGCCAGGCATATGCCGACGAATGCAAGTATCTCTACGGACTCACAATCCAGGACTGGGAGCGCCAGAGCGGACGGCTGAAGACCACCGTGCAGGATGGTCGTCTGCCGTTCATTCCCAACTACCCCTGCTATGCAAACGGAGCTGATGTGATCGCGGATTTTTTCAACCGTGACATAAAGAATTTCACCGGCGCGGAACCCATGTTCGTGTCGGGACAGAGTACCGTATGGGAGGCCGGCCCCGACAAACTCATAGCCCTGATGAGCAAGCTTGACGCTCTTTCGCCGGGCAACGTGGAGATAGTGCGCGCCGACCATTTCTTCAACCTTTACTGCGAAGCACACCATCTGCCGTTCGACCTCACCATGACCGAGAGCATGACGGTGACCTCATCGGCCGCCGACACACCGGCTGCACTCGCTGCCGACGGCTCCCAATCGGAACCCAACATGTGGGTTTCATCCACCGCCGACGGCAAGGGATGGATACAGTGCGATTTCGGCGAGCCATATCTCATAAGCCGCTATGTAGTGCGCCATGCCCAGGCCGCAGGTCTCGGCCGTGAACTCAACACCCGCGACTTCGCCGTAGAGACAAGTCTGGACGGCAACACATGGACCGTTGCCGGCACCTACACCGCCAATACCGAAGCCGTAACCGAAGCCGCAATTGACCCCGTGGAAGCCCGCTATGTGAGAGTGTCAGTGACAGATGCAGGTGCCGACGGCATAGCCCGCATCGGCGATATCGAAGTCTACGGTTCGCACTGATACCGCATAATAAGTATGCATTTAAGCACAAAATAGTCTGTACGCTTAAAACCGAAACATGCGAAAATTTGAAAATAATTCGTATCTTTGCACTATCCAAGAAAAGGCTGCAATCTATCTTTGTTCTTTTAGTGAGTTTGAATCTGCTACCCGCCTGGGCTGAAACAGTAGCATTACTGTTCTCGATTAAAGACGTTCTTCGGAACGTGGGCACCCTATTTATTAACCCTAAAAAGTACGAAAAGCATATGATGACAAACTTTATTTCCAAAGCTAAAGGGGTGTGGAACACGGTGGGTTAATCTGTGGATTAAAACGAACACACCTTATAGAACGGGAGAACCTGAAATACGGAGCAGTTGTGTTCCACATCCCACCGCCAGACTATATCCAACATTATTATACGCCAGTGTTGTGTCGAG
>CADFRV010000212.1 GCA_902836725.1 Muribaculaceae bacterium | reverse complement strand
CACTACACTCACTACATAGGTATAACAAAAAAACGGCATACACAAGCCCATGAGCGGAAACAATGAAGCATTATTCTCCGGTTTGTGGTTGCAGGAAGCCATTTGTTGGCCTAAAGTCAGGTTCAGATGATATTTTTCAGTTGTTTTAACATTTTTTAACGGGGGGGGTAGGAATTGTCTTTTGTTTAATATAATTTTGCAGCGGTTATATCAAATGTGTCTGAAAAGGCCTTTTAACTTACAGATGCCGACTGCAACACATGAATACGAGAATCTTAAAATATGAAAAAACACCCCGGAGAGGAAAGCTCAGCCGCCGTCTGTCGGTGCTTCTGACAGTCGCGGCCTTCATTGCGCCCGTATTCGCCGACAGCCGCCGCGAGGCCATGTATCCCACGGAGAACCCCGTTGCCTCATCATCGGTAGAATACACGGATCGTCCCCGTGTATTCCTCACAACCAATCTTCTCTATGATGCTCTGCTCACTCCCAATATAGGCGTGGGGGTATATCTTGGCAAGAAGATGACCCTTTATGCCGACTGGATGTATGCGTGGTGGTCAAATCGCGGGCAGCGGCGTTATTGGCGAATTTACGGCGGAGACCTGGAGCTGCGCATGCAGCTCGGCCACGGCAGGAGCGGGAATCCGCTCTCGGGACACCATGTGGGGTTATATTTCTCAATCGTGACATACGACTTTCAGTTCGGACGCAGCCACACGGGAGTCATGGGTGACAAATTCAATTATGCCGCCGGCATCTCCTACGGCTACAGTCTTCCCCTCAATCGGCGTCTCAGCCTGGATTTTTCCGCCGGCATAGGATATGCATGGGGAAAATATATGAAACAGCGTCTTATAGACGATCATGACGTATGGCTCTCCACCCACCGACGCCGTTGGTTCGGCCCGACGCGTGCCGAGGTATGCCTGACCTGGCTTTTAGGTCGCGGCAACATGAATACTCCCAAAACGAGGAAAGGAGGGGAGTTATGAAGGTTCTGCTGCGATTGCTCCTGCTGCCGCTGTTGCTGGCAGCCACGGGGTGCGACCACCGCGACCTCTGCTACGACCACAGGCACTATGTGCCCGTGAGCCTGGAGTTCGACTGGTCGGAGGCCCCGGAGGCCGCCCCGGAGTCGATGGTGGTGTGGTTTTTTCCCGCTGACGGCTCGCAGGGGGGCAGATACGAGCTCTTCCCTGCCGACGACGACACGAGGAGCACTTTTGACGCGCAGATAATGGTGCCGCCAGGCACATATAATGTGTTGTGTCACAACGGCTCGACCGAAAACAACACCGAACACGGGACGACGTTCCAGGATTATGTGCTGAAGACTTTTGACGACGGACTGCTTTCTCCACTTAACCGGTCGGAGGCGGCTCCGCGTCCCGATGCCACCGGGGATGAGCCGGTGAGGGCATCTTGTTCCGAGTTGTGGACCCACACCCTTTCCGACGCCGTGACCCTGATAAAGGATGCGCCGGAGCCTACGCACGTCCGGTTCACTCCCCGCCGGATGCACGATATATGGCACATAACAGTCACCGATGTGGAGAATCTTACAGCCGACATGGAGATAAGCGGAATCGTAACCGGGGTAGCTGAGTCATACTCACCCGCCATGAGCCATTCTTCGGGCGTGGAAGTGACGGTGCCTTTCGCCGTGAAGCACTGCGGAACGGACTGTCTCAGGGCCGATGTCATGCTTTTCGGCGACAACGCCCCCCATGACGTGAAGCACAGTCTCCGCATATACACCTCCTTCCATTACTACTATGATTTCGATATCACAGACCAGGTGCATGATGCCGACGGCAGGCACGACATAGATATATCATTGTCGGGGCTTAAGCTCCATAACCCGGGCACAGGCATGATGCCTGGCGTCAACGGCTGGGAGGACTCCGAGAGCCAGGAAATAAAAATGTAAAAAAATATAAACTTTTAATACTCCTTATACAGTGGACAACAGACTAATACCTATCGCAGTGACGGCGGCCATATGCCTCGCCGCCTGCTCGAACGACGAGGTGATGGAGAAGAACCTCGACCCCAAGGGGAATGCCATTGCCTTCTCCGCCAAAGTGGGACACTCCACCCGCGCGAAAGAGACCACATTCGAAAATCTCGGGAATTTCTATGTTTTCGGGAAATCGGTTCATCCAGGGGGTTCACTCTACAGTGCCTATCTTGTAGGTTCCGAATCCGGCGATACGTTCACACCTGAAACCGCCGTAAGAAACGACGCTACTTCAGGCGGGACAAGCACCTCTACCTGGAGCCTGAAACGTGAAGTCTATTTGCCCAACGGCCTCACGAACGCTGTGTTCTGGGCATTTGCCGACGGAAAGAATGGCGACGGAACCATCCTATCGAGCGGCACAGTAAAATTTGACCACAATTCCGGCCCTCAGATTATCGGTTATAAGTCGGCCAGGGCGAATCTTACAGACGGCGCTCCGAGCGTATGGGCCGACGGCTATGCTCAGAGAGATCTGGTTTCCGCCTTTGGCCAGGCGAAGAAGAGTGATGGAACGGTTTCCAACAACATCACGCTTAATTTCAACCACATGCTCTCGGAGGTCATTATAAGGGCTGCCCAGAAGGGGAAACAGGATGACGACCACCGTGTGGTAAAAGTGAAAGGTGCGTGGATTGTCAATGCTTTTAGTAAAGCAGACCTCTCCGCCGGATATAATCCAACCGGGCAAAATGACAGCCCTGCCTGGTCGGAATTCGCTGAGGCCACTCAGTTCGGTTCGTATTTTAAAGATGCTGTCGATCTGTCGAATTATCGTGGCGGTGATAACGGATGGGTAGACCTTACCACCTACAGCTCTAACCCTCTTATGCTTATACCGCAGGAGGTAACTGCCTGGTCTCCCGATAGGAGCTCCTCTTTCAAAACAACCACGACGGCATACATAATGCTCCTATGCCGTGTGGAGCTCAAACATGCCGGAACCACACATGAGGGCCAGACGGTGGATCCCGATATCCATGTAGAAGGCCAATACCACTACCATCAGCAGTTCCCGGTTACCGCTACATACGATCCGAAGGCATACGGACTCACCTGTATTCCTGTAAAGATTGCCTGGGATAGAGGAAAACGATACACGTGTAATCTCGACATCTGCGGCGCTGCCTCCGGAGCTGGCATCTATCCTCCGAGTTATGATGTTAATGACATCAAGCCCCTGGTTCCAAATACTGATGATATTACCATAATTCCTATTCCCGAAGGCAAACATCCGGGAGACGTCGTTCTTGACGCCCCCATCAAATTCACTGTCACTGTCAGCGGTTGGGAAAACGGCGAATGGACTGACGGAGGGGGCAACCTTGAGGCCAAATGATCTTTCCTGGAGCCTTGTAGGCAGGGCAGATATTGCCGAGACTTGACAGATAAGGGAGGGGGAGGCCGGTGAGCGACCGAGCGGCATCGGCATCCACCTTTTCTTCCCATACCTTAACTTTTCAAAATTCCCATAATGACCATTCTTCGTTTTTTTCGCTTGTCAAAGACTTTTCCCATAGTTCTGGGAGCCGGTGTTCTCCTGTTGGCTGACGCCTGCAATGATGACTTCGGCTATCAGAATCATGAAGGGAAACAAATAGCTTTCAATATCACGGCTCCCAACACTTGGAACTATGGGATGGAAGTTGACGAAAACGGTCCGACGACCCGCTGTCTGTCGGTCCAGGAGCTGACGGGCAACGGCGACACAAAACTATATCTGCATACTGTGGTGGCTGACAATCCGGCTGAAGAAACGAGCATTGAGTCACGTGGAACTCCCATAGGGGATTCTGACAGATTCAAGGATACTTATTCCAGGTTTTCGCTAAGCGGGATATGTTACACGGGTGAATATCCTTCAGATGAGTCTCAGAATGAATGGACTACCGACTATGCCCATAACCTTTACTACTCCACAAAGACAGGCGAACCGGTGGAAGGTGGCCGTCCGTTGTACTGGCCCCACAACGGTAAAGTCAGATTCTTTGCCTTTGCTCCTGTTGTTGAGGATTTTAATAACCTGAATACCAGAGGCGGCCTGACTGTGGGCGGTCCGGAACAGAAAGGCTCTCCGAAGCTGACATACACTGTGCCTGAGGATGTGGAAAAGCAGATAGACCTCATGACGGCGTGCAAGGATTTTAGTTTATCATCCACTCAGACGCAGGTGAACCTGGAGTTCGGCCATGCGCTCACGGCCGTGAGGATAAAATGCGGCAAAGATATGCTTGCGGGCACAATCTCCAAGGTGACGATTGCCGGAGTCTACGGCAGCGGCACGCAGGTAAT
>CADFRV010000211.1 GCA_902836725.1 Muribaculaceae bacterium | reverse complement strand
GGTCATGTGCAGCGTTTCCTGGAGGAGTTCAGGAAGGATAACGACACCCTTCTGCTTTCCGATACCAACGACCTGCTGCACCGCATCATAGCCGAGGACGAGACTCCGTTTATCTACGAGAGGATGGGGACGGCCATACACCACTATCTGATCGACGAGTTCCAGGACACGTCGCTCATGCAGTGGGAGAACCTCAAGCCGCTCATACTCGAGAGTCTCAGCCACGACAGCGACAATCTTATCATCGGCGACGAGAAGCAGTGCATCTACCGGTTCAGGAATTCAGATCCGCGTCTGCTCGGCGAGAAGGTGGAGACCATTGTGCACAGCCGCTTCGACGATGCTGTGGAGCTTAAGGGGGTGCGTATCGAGGAGAACTGCAACTGGCGCAGCGCTCCTGACGTGGTGATGTTCAACAACTCGGTGTTCGCATCGATGGCGCGCCTTGTCGACAGGGGGCTTGGGGGGGATGCCGTGAGCCGCACATATGGCGGACTTGTGCAGATGTATCCCTCGCGCCATGAGGGGATGTCGGGCTACGTGAAGGTGCTTTTCATGCCGAAGGTCAAGGAGGATGAAACTGTGGAGCCTGCCGTGGAGGCGGATGGTTTCGATTCGCGCTATCCCGCGCATTTCAGGCTGCTCAAAGAGGAGATAAGCCGTCAGCTCGACGCCGGCTACCGTCCGAAGGACATTGCCGTGCTCGTGAGGTGGGTGAGGGCAGGCCAGGAGATCATCCACTATCTGATGGATGTTATGGAGAACGATCCTTCATGGCACCACGGGCAGCTGCAGCTGATGTCGGCCGACTCCATGTCGGTGGGGATGTCGCCGGCCGTGAAGCTGATAGTGAATGTATTGCGTATCGTAAGCGAGCCTGAGCTTGGCACCGGCCTGGGCGCCGATGCCGAAGCCAACGCCTCATACCGCCGTTACAGGCTGATACACAGGTTCGAGCTTTCGCGCCACGAGATGGTGCCCGATGGGGAGGGGGGGATGCGTCCTGTCACTGACAGCGAGGCGCTGGCACTCGCGGTGGCGGCCACGTCGCCGGAATTCGCCACCGGTACAGACGACCTGCAGAAACGTATAGACAGCGACATATCGTATCTCGCCGCTATGGACAGTCCCACGTTGCTGGCCATGACAGACCGCATCATTGACCGCTTCCTGTCGCCTGAGACACGGCGCCGCGAGAATGCGTTCATAACGGCTTTCCAGGATATTGTGCTTGATTTCAGCGAGGATGGCGAGAATACGGTCAGCACCTTCCTCGAGTGGTGGGACCGCACGGGATCGCGTGCCAACGTGCAGTCTCCCGACGGTCTCGACGCCATAAGCGTGATGACTATCCATAAGGCGAAGGGGTTGGAATTCAACTGTGTGCATGTGCCGTCGTTCTCTTTCGACATGGTTTCGTACCATCGTCCGCCCCATCGCAAAAGCATCTCGTGGTTCAACCTCGATGCTGCCGATTTTCCGGGGGTGGATCCCGCGCTTGTCCCCCCGATGCTTCCGCTGCCCAATCTGAAATCGCTTCTCGAGCTCCCCGCTTTTGCCCGTGAGGGGAGGGAATGGCTCACGGAGCAGAAGACCGATGCTATGAATGTGGCGTATGTGGCGCTTACACGTGCCGTGCGCGAGCTGTGCGTGTATGTCGACGGTTATTCCGGAAAACCGTTTGCCGACGATGACTCCATTGGCAACTGCCTGTTCGACAGTATATACACTCTTGACCCCTCTGCCGTTGGCGGACTGTCGCTACCCGCGGGAGGAGCGAAATATGTGTTGCCGCTTGCGCCGATGTTGCGCCTTGATGAAGCGGGTGGCGGTGTTTTCGAATACGGCGTGCCTACATCTCCAGACCATGCGGCGGAAACCGTTTCTGACGCTCAGAGTGAACCGCAACCTGCGGAATCTGAGGAAGATGAGGACGGTTGCGACGGGTGGCTTCCGGTTGACGATATGTATGCCGGCGCCCTTGACACATATTTCATCAATGAGCATTCCGAGATCTGCGCCTCAACCGATTACGAGGATCTGGTGGAGTTCGACATATCGAAGGAGCGCCACAAGGGTATCTTTCTGCATGAAGTGCTGAGTCGTGTGGCTGTGCCCTCCGATCTTGACCGGGCGCTGCGTGGTGTGGCATACCGTTATCGCATATCGGAGCGGGAGCGGGAAGATTGCCGCGGGATACTTGAGCGTGCGCTTGCCGACGGGCGTGTGCGCCCCTGGTTCGAGGGGTATTCAAAGATAGTCACGGAGCGCAGTGTGACCGACGCAAAAGGGGTGTACCGCCCCGACCGGGTGGTATGGCTTCCCGACGGCTCTGTGCATGTGGTGGACTACAAGTTCGGCGTGCGCCATGAGAACCGTTACCGCCGTCAGGTGTCACGCTATGCCGATCTGCTGCGCAGAGCCGGCTACGGCCCTGTCACCGGCTATCTGTGGTATCCCATCGAGGGGGAGATAATTGAGATTGATTGATCATGGGAGCGAAAGGTACACGCGGCAGGACGGTGAACGGCGGCATAATGAAAGTCGCCGGTCTGGTTGGCAGTCTCCAGAGTGTCAACATAATATGCAGTGTGCTGCGGGCTAAGCTCGTGGCGCTCTGGATAGGGCCGGTGGGGATCGCGCTCTTCGGCATCTTCAACAGTGCGCTCGACATGATCAGCCTTGTGGTGCAGCTCGGACTGCGCCCCAGTGCCGTGCGCGAGCTTGGCCGTGCCGACCATGCGTCGGTGCCGCGTATCGTGCGCGCCGTGCGTGTCACGGCGTTATGCCTCGGGGTGGGAGGAGCCATCCTTACCCTCTGTTTCGCCCCGTTGCTGAGCCGCATCTCGTTTGGCGACGGGAGCTGGTGGTGGGCTTTCGCGTGGCTTGCCGTGGCGGTGTTCCTGCTGTCGCTCAACAATGCCGAAAGCGCCGTGTTCCAGGGGCTCGGCCGGTTCCGCAAACTTGCGCGGTGCTCCATGATAGGAAGCCTGGGGGGATGCCTGGTGTCTGTGCCGATGTTCTATTTCTGGCGCATCGACAGCATCGTGCCCTCTATCCTGGCTTATGCGGTGTGTTCCTGGCTCGCCCTCGGTTTCTACCGCGAGAAGGTGCCTGCCCCCGCGGCGGAGGATCTGGGGTTGCGCCGCAACCTCCGGACAGGCCGTCAGCTTGTCACTTTCGGCATGTATCTCACCGTTATGGGGATAGTGAACTACGGGGTGACATATCTCTTTCTGGCATACCTCAATGTGGTGGCCGACGAGACTGTGGTGGGGTATTATCAGGCCGGTGTGACGCTTGTAAACCGTTACGGGTCGCTTGTATTCGCCGCACTTTCTATGGAGTATCTGCCCCGCCTGTCGGCTCACGCCCATTCGCGCAACCGCACGGAGCTGATGGTCTCCAACCAGTTTTTCCTTCTTGTAGTGTGTCTCGCCGGTGTACTCTCCATGTTCGTGGCCCTTTCCCCGTTGCTCATAAGGCTGTTTTATTCAGACGGTTTTCTGCCCGTGCTCCCCTTTGTGGTTCTTGCGGCGGGAGCCACCCTTTTCAAAGGGGTGTCGTGGTGCCTGGGTGTAGAGGTGCTCGCGCGTGGCGACGGCCGCGTATTCCTTGTCACCGAAATCTCCTCAGGGGCGCTTAATCTCCTGCTCAGCATGCTGCTTTACCGCCTGTGGGGATTCACCGGCCTTGGGGTGGCCTATGTGCTCTGGTATCTGAGTTATACCGGCATCGCATGGTACGTTTACCGTCACCGCTACGGCCTGCGTCTTCGCGGCCCTGTCACCGGTGCCCTTGCCGTGGCCCTGCTGTTTGTGGCGCCTGTCGTGGCGCTTGCTCTTGCCGGTTATCCCTACTGGGGTCTCCCTCTGGCCATTGTGGCCGCTCTGTGGAGTTTCCGCACCCTCCGTCGCAAGTTCCTCGGCCGGTAGCCTCCCCCCCCTCTTATTGGCTTCCCGTCCGGTCACCAGCGTATAGTTCCGCTAAAATCAGACTTTTGCAATTTTATCAGGGCTTGTTCCCGCCTCTCCGAGGCGCTGCCCTCAGGGAACCATCTTCACACCCCGCACCTTCGCGGCGTGCTCGTCCTGACGTCCTCGCCCACCGCTCGATACGGGGCTTACATTTTGCACGCCACCTCCGGCGGCTCGCTAAGACAACATTATCCGGTAATACGCTGTATGATGATTGTCAGTTTTCCCCGCGAGCCGCCGGAGGTGGCGTGCAAAATGTAAGCCCCGTATCGAGCGGTAAAATGAGGCTCTTAGGCCGAAATTTACCGCGAAGGTGCGGGGTGTGGAGATGGTTCCCTGA
>CADFRV010000210.1 GCA_902836725.1 Muribaculaceae bacterium | reverse complement strand
CGTATGTATTGTCAACGGCTCAGCGAGGCCTTTCCCGGTTACTGTAAAGGTGGTCCCGAGGGGGGTATAAACCACCTCCGAGGCTACAAAATCTGCCTCGCGGGGATTGCTGACGCCATATCTCACCGCATCGGTATTCCCGACCGGCCGTGAGGCTACCATCGGGAAATCGTTGTTGAGAACAACGAACCCGTCGGCCGGCACGGCATCCGCCAGCTCGAACTTGGTGCGCTGCACATTCTCTATTGTCTTGAACGACTCAAGATGCTGCTCCCCTACCGCTGTTATTATACCGGCCGAGGGATGCACCAGATCGCAGATCTCCTTGATGTCGCCGGGCTGCTTGGCACCCATTTCCACTATAAACACCTCATCGTACGGACGAAGATGCTCGCGGACGGTGCGGATAACACCCATGGTGGTGTTGAAGCTACCGGGAGTCATCGTGGTATTGAACTGCTCGGAAAGGATGCGGTGGAGATAATGCTTGGTAGAGGTCTTGCCGTAACTTCCAGTGATACCGATAATCTTGAGATCAGGCATTGACGCCAGAATGGAAGCGGCCTCGTCGTAATATTTTTTATTGATGCGTTTTTCGACGGGTGCAAGTATGTCATTGGCACCGATAAGCAACAACGGCGAGACTATCAGCATCGAGAGAACGGCACAACATGCGCCTTTTATACCGAAGAACAAGCCGGCAGCCACACCTATCACGACAGCGAGAACCCACATTACAGCGCAGATACGCCTTACACGCGGTGTCCACACGAGCGGCTTCTTATATTTTTTCCGAATAAGGGACACCAACTGGCCTACCGTAATAATTATGCCGATCACCGCTCCGGCGAAAAACGGGATATGCCGGACGAGGAGAAACATCAGGGCCACACAGCAAAGGATGCGCCCGATATTTGTACTCTCGCCGGACTGCGAGAACCACCGCCAGTATCGCTCATTGCGGTATGAATTCTGCTGCAGCATCATCAGATCGCGGGCAAAGACCACCCATAAGTCGGCTACCGCCACTGCCGCGAGAACAGACCCGAAAATCATATTATAAGTATCCATCGTTTATCTACTTGACAAAAAGAGTGCC
This sequence comes from Muribaculaceae bacterium, assembly GCA_902836725.1. GTDB lineage: Bacteria > Bacteroidota > Bacteroidia > Bacteroidales > Muribaculaceae > UBA7173. Next base: position 3,220 of record CADFRV010000210.1, on the reverse strand, counting down.
TCAATTAGTTATTTTCTGACGCGTGAACCGAGGAAAGAATTCAAAACCGCAGCAAACTGGCCCGGATTGTCGAGAAAGCTGTAGTGGCCGCATCCCGGGAAACTTACCAGAGCGCCGCCGGGAATAAGTTTCTCCATAAGCCGGGCATCACGCATGGGTGTAGCCGTATCATTCTCACCCCATATGAGCAGGGAGGGAGCCTTGATATCCTTGAGCAGGTGCGTAAGGTCCTCATTGACCACTTTGCTCATGACAGCGCGCATCTTCGGTGAAGACTGGGCGTAATCAGACGAGCCCCTGCGCGCCCTCATGGCATCGATCCTTTTTTGCGCGCGATCTTTACCTAAAAACAGCGGTGCCATGCGTTTAAGAGCCTTGAATGTATATACTTTCCAGTAATACTTCAATGATCTTTTAGGCTTTATACCTGCGGCATCCACAAGCACCAGAGCATCAGGAGCCACCCTCCCCGCTGAAGCAAGAACTATAGCCACACGGCCACCGAAACTGTGACCGACAAGAACGGGAGATTCTATCCGTTCCATCTGCAGAAACCGCTCCACCATACGTGCATAATCCTCCACGCCCCATACTTCGGCCGGTTCGGGCGATTTTCCGAACCCAGGCATATCAAGGTTATACACCTTGTGAGTGGCAGATGCGACAGCCGCTATACTCCTGACTGTAGTAAGGTTACACCCCCATCCGTGCATAAGCACCAATGAGGGACCCTCACCGGTCACCTCCATGTGGAGAGACTGTCCGTCAATGATTATATCTTTTTTCAATCTGAATTTTCAATTAATCAACCGCAAATTTACGCATTTCTAAGTCCACACCCAAACCACAACTTCAAAATTAAGAAAATTCAGACAAGAGAGGGTATCAGAATTCGCGGATTCCGACACACCGCCATAACCAACCGGAGCCTCGCAGAAATCCAAGGATATTAAATCTGCAAAACGATTTTATAAATTTGCGAAAAAAAATCGTTGTTCATGTCACCTTTGGCCTCCGAGATGTGTCTATCATACGAGACGCCTCAAAAGAACAATAAAAACCAAACAAACTAAAAATATGGTAGAAATATTAGTCCCCATCTTCGTCTGCGTGGTACTTCCCGTAGCAATCGTGGCCATAGTGTTCGCCTCGGCAATGAACAGCGACAACAAACGTGCTAAAGTGCTCATCAAGGCGATCGAATCCAATTGTGGTATAGACGCCGACAAACTGGCAGAAGCGCTCCAGAAACCCAAGAAAACCGCACGTGAGATTCTAAATATCCGTCTGCTCCGCGGTTGCATATTCTCGTTCATTGGCATTGCGCTCTTCATCGTAGGCACAATATCGTTCCACATGGGTTCTGAGTTCGCTTCTGATCCGGTTACCGTACCCCTGATATTCGGTGGTGCCTCCCTCGCCATCGGGGTAAGTTACCTCATTGTTTATTTCGTAACACGCAAACAGGTAAAAGATTAAATTATCCGGATATATGACCCGCGAGCAATTCATATCCCATGTAAAAGCCACACAGAAAGCGTTCAGGCGCTTTCTTGTGGCTCTATGCTGCGGTGACACCGCGCTCGCAGATGATGTAGCGCAAGAAACATATATCAAGGCATACCTGTCCTGCGATACTTTCACCAATATCGAAAAGTTCAATGCATGGATCTTCAGAATTGCCTACAACACATTTATAAACCATAAGCGCGGCGAACGCCTGACAGTGGAATATGAGGAGGCAAGAGATATTCCCGCACAGAATACAGCCGACTCATCTTTTGCATATCAAGAGCTTTATAATGCGCTGAACAAACTGCCGGCAAAAGAAAGGATTTCTGTATTGCTCTTTTATATGGAGGAATATTCAATCAAAGAAATCGCAGACATTCAGGAAGTCTCACAGGATGCGGTAAAGCAGCATCTCTCCCGTGGCCGCAAACATCTGCGCAATTTGTTATCAACCGACTAACCCTACAGCATATGGAAGATGATAAATTTAAATCATTGTTCTCAAACTTTGATCCGGAACTTTCATCCGATACCCAATTCATGGGCAGGCTCGAAAGCAACCTGAATTCCGTGGAGATAATAAAACAGCATATAGCCGAATCAAGGTCAAGGAACAAGACAGCGGTGACAATAGGCGTAGTTGTCGGCTTTATCGTAGGATTCCTGTTTTCACTGTCGTTACCATACCTTAACAGTGCCGTTTCTGACTGGCGGCTGTCACTGCCCGATGCGTCTGTCATGAAAACTTTTGCAGACAATTTCACAATTATCGCATGGGCAGTGATCGGAAGCACCTCGGTTTTCGCGGCCCTCAATACCTACGAGATCACGCTTTCCATGCTAAAACCGACAGAGGCAGCCGGGAATTGAGGTTACCTCATATGCGGTAGAATGGCAGGATGCCCATTGAGCCCTGCCATCCATAAGCGTATTTACCGGAAACCCAACCCCTTATCGGGAAAGCGTTTCTGAAAAGACATTCAATATATGATCCGCAATTTCAAGATCCTGCTCCTTGGATCCGCCACCGACACCAATGGCGCCGACGATCTTGTCGTCTACAAAAAGAGGGAAACCGCCAGGAACGAGGGTGATACGGAAATCACATGTATTCATGCCCATCAGGTCACCGCCATCTGCCACAAACGGAATCAGGTTCCCTGTCGGCGACTGTGTGACGGCAGATGTATATGCTTTTGCCGGCACAAGGGTCGCACTCAACACAAGAGCATCGCCGAAGCGACGAAACAGCCGAGGGAGACCATCGGGATCAGCTATAGCAAAACTTATGTCAACTCCCATCTCGCGGCTCTTGTTTTTAGCAGCCGCGCAAAGTATTTCGCAGGTCTCGTCGGTGAGGACGCTTCCTGCAGTTCTCAGGTTCTGTGCCATCGCAACAAAATTAATGTTTAATAAAACGAATATTAAAAGAAATTTTTTCATCTGTGCATATTTTTTTGCTGCAAAATTACAACCGCCTTACAACACTTTCAATAAGGGATAAATTAATCACCCGGGGAAAGTTTTTCCATCTACAGGCGATTGAGTAATTTTGCTGACATGAGATATGAGCGCAAAATACCTATAGATCTTGAATGTGGTGTCACCATCTACGACATAATGGCCGGTGGCAAATGGAAGCCATATCTGGTCAACTGCATGCACCTGGGCATAAAGCGTCCGGCCGAGTTTCGCCGCATTATACCCG
>CADFRV010000209.1 GCA_902836725.1 Muribaculaceae bacterium | reverse complement strand
GTCCGAGATTTGACAGCGCCGTCATCTGCCTCTCCATGCCGTCTTTCTGGTCAAGGAACCACCATCCGGAACCGAACTGTATCTTTCCGGCACCGTAGCGGCCATCCTGGAAGTTGCCGATCATTGTAGCCACCAGTTCATTGTCGCGCGGATTCAGATTGTATATTATCGTCTTGCCGAGTTTGTCGCGCGATGCCAGCATGTCAAAGAACCGCGCCATATTTTTGGCCACGGTAAAATCACCTATCGAGTCAAAACCCGTATCAGGACCGATCTGCGCCATCATCCGCGAATTGTTGTTGCGGATAGTCCCGTAATGGAACTGTTGGGTCCATCCCGAGTCATGATCCATGACCGCGAATTCCACCATCATGGCAGTCTTGAAGATGGCTGTTTCACGAGGGGTAAGCGCAGTACCGCCATATACTTTCCGGAAAATGGCGTCTGCCTCTTCAGGTGTGTAATCTTCCGCATGGAACTCCTCTATGCCGTGATCTGACAGGCGGCACCCTACAGATGCGAAGAAATCATGACGCACCTGCAACGCCGATATCAGGTCGGCAAAACCGTTTATCCTCACACCGGAAACTTCGGAAAGCCTGTCGATATACTGCCGGTATGCCACGGGATCTTCCACCGCCATAGCCTTGTCGGGGCGCCATGTAGGGAGCATCTTTACCGCAAAGCCCTCCTCTTTCACTTTCTTATGGTGCTTGAGACTGTCAACCGGGTCATCTGTCGTACACACCACTTCCACATTGTAGTGCTGCATGAGACCGCGTGCCGTATGCGACGGTTGCTGAAGCATCGCCGTACAATGGTCGTAAATCTCCCTCGCGGTAGAGGGGTTCAGCAATTTCTCCACTCCGAAAGCCGTTTTAAGCTCCAGATGCGTCCAGTGGTAAAGCGGATTCCGCATACAGTAGGGCACTGTCTCGGCCCATTTCTCGAATTTCTCCCAGTCTGTTGTATCTTTTCCCGTGCAGTAACGCTCCTCTACCCCGTTGGTGCGCATGGCGCGCCATTTGTAATGGTCCCCTTCAAGCCATATTTTCGAGAGATTCTCGAACTTATGGTCAGAGGCCACATACTCGGGATTAAGATGGCAGTGGTAATCTATGATCGGCAGCCCTGCCGCATAGTCATGATATAACCGCTGTGCAGTAGGTGTCTGCAACAGAAAATTTTCATCATTGAACTGTTTCATGGTCTTTACAGAAGGTCGTTAGGTTAAAGTCAGGAATCGGATGCGCGGCTGCACATGGCTTTCCGGCTCCGACGCCTCCCCTCCCCCTCTACTTACAATTGTCAGAAGCCGCTGCATCCCGACAATATATCACATACAAAATTAATAAAAATAGCGCATATGATAACAGGGCATTATGGAAAAATTAACCGTTCCGTACGCTAAAGTTTCAGAAGAGAGGAGCCATTATCCGAATTGTTAAGGCTGCGTCGTGCAGTCCGGAAAATAGAGCCGAAATCGGTAGAATAACTTACCGACAGAACCACCATGTTACTGTTGTTTTTTATGTATCGTTCACGATAATACGGATTTACAGAGGAATAGCTCCACCCCGGATAGCGTGTACCCTTCTTGTCGAACATATACATCCAGCTTATCCCTACATCCCAATGCTTGTCAGGCTGCCATTCAAACTGCAGCGCATCGCCATTCTCGTCTTTACCCACATACTGTCCGTTAAGATATTTGCCCGGCAATTTGCGCCAGTAAGCAACCGTATAAGGCCCTTTGTTCCACCACACAGTGACACTGCCGTCAAACGAAGTAAGCCTGTGGCTCCACTCAGCTCCGGCAGTCTGGTAGTGGTTAAGCCCCATGTAAAGATTGACTCCGAAACCATATATATCGCTGACGCCCAAAGTCAGATCATTCTTGAAAACACGGTGATGCCGGGCATTGACGGAATGGGACAGAAACAAACCGTTGCCCAGATAAGTCATATCGCTTATCACGCTGTTGTTTATATTGATATATGATGATTGCAGCGACGCCTGGAACTTCCTGATCGTATAATCCGCTCCTATGGTATAAGAGAAATTTTCCGCTACCTTAAGATCAGGATTGCCATTGGAAACAAGATACGGGGTGGTCTGCTGCGGATAATCCGTTAGAGACGTAAGCGACGGGATGGACGGAGAATATCGGAAAGAACCCTGCAGGCTCCAGTTTCCGTCAATGTTCCACGATATCCGGGCGCTTGACAGATTACGGATAAAATGCCGTCTGTTCAAGTCGTTGTTGATCCAGAACATTTTAGCACCGGTGGAAAGCGCAAAATAGAACTTCCCGATACTCTGCCCAAGGCGCACATAAGCATAGTTGTTGTTTTCTGTGAGTACCGGCTTATAATCTGACGTCAGATAAGTGTTGGTACTGTGTGACACAGTGTTCTGAAAACCTGCCGACAGCTGTGTGTTTGCACTGAACGTATGGATATAACTGATTTCAGAGATCAGCGACCGGCGGCGGCTGTCGACATTCATGACATATGCCTCCTCTTTTCCGTCCTGAAAAATATAATTATTGTCACGACGATAGTCGCTTGAGCTGAAAGTGCCTACCACCTGCGCCTCGAGAGAGTTTCTGTCATTGAAATCATGGCGCAGAAAAAGGTCTACCGCCGGAGAGAATTCTTTGCTTGACGACTTGTTATAGTTGTCATATTCACCTGATTGTGAATCAAGAGTATGGGCGATCGAACGGTTATCGTAAAAAGAGGGAGTTGCGGTTACAGTCGCGGAAAACAGCGTCTTATCCGTGGGGCTGTAATCGTATTTAAGCCGCATCTGATGTAAATGGTAATAAAACGGATCCCTGTCATGTTCCTCAAGATCCACACGGAAATCATCACCTATATAACCTGCTGTAGTATTGTCATAAACATCCTGGTAATTGCGCCACGAGGGGGTATACTGCAGTGTGAACTGCGATGGTCCCTGATGATACGAAGCCTGGATGTTCCCGTCAACGAATGCCGTCGACACGGCACTCCTGCCCATAGCATAAATCTTGCCTCCGTCGTTTCTCGCTTTTAAAGTTATATTTATCAGACCTGATTTACCTGAATCAGCATATCTGGCAGGAGTAAACCGGGAGAACTCAATCTTCTCGATATCCTTCGGCTGCAACGCATTCACATCATCGATTGTGGAAGGCACACCGTTTATCAGAATCACCGGAGTGCCTCCGTCAACAGACAGAGTGCGGTTTATCGGATTAGCCTGCAGCCCTGCGAGAGGTAGTTTCTGAAAAAGACTTATTGAAGTCGCGGATGCCCTGACATCCGCTATGGAAGGATAAACGATAGTGCGCCCTTTTGAATTGATCACTGAATTGCCCTGTACGGTGACCTCCCCGAGGGCTACACCTTCGTCAAGATATATCGCACCCAGATTCACACTCTTTGTTCCGGCCTCGATAATGATATCTGTGGGAGAAAAACCTGTCATCGAAATCCCGAGATTCAAAACGGAACCGGCATCGGTCTCCAGAGAGAACTCACCGTTCACATCAGCTACCGTGCCGAGTATCTGCCTGCCATCAGAAACAAGTTTGCAATTGGCTCCTATAACAGCCGTTGAATCATTGGCCGACAATACAATGCCGCTGACAGTGCGTGCTGTTGATACCGACACAGAAAAAATCAGTGTATAAAAAAGAATTGTAAGATGTTTCATTCTCTGTTTGAATAAGTGCGCGCCATCCACATTTTCACCAAAGGGCAGCTCCGGCCTCAGGGAGGGCAAATACATTGCATGTCATTTGCGGCAAGAGAGAGCTACGGCAAGGGCATCACGGCATTTTTCCGTGATATAAGTCCAGTCCTGCGCCGCAATACGGTCAGAAGGGAACAGTTTCGACCCCATTCCCACACAGTACCCGCCTGCCGAGAACCATGCCCAGAGGTTTTCCTCGGAAGGCTCAACACCGCCGGTGACCATGAGCCGCGACCAGGGCATCGGAGCCAGAAGTCCCTTGACGAATTTAGGCCCGAGCACATCGCCGGGGAAAACCTTGCAGAGATCACAGCCTGTTTCCTGGGCGGCTCCGACCTCGCTTACCGATCCGCAGCCCGGAGTATACGGCACCCCCCTCCGATTGCATACACGGGATATCTCGGGATTGAAAAGAGGTCCTACAACAAAACATGCTCCAAGTTGCATGAAAAGCGATGCGGTACCCGGATCGACCACCGATCCTACACCGACTGCCATTTCGGGGCACTCCCGTGCGGCGAATTTCACAACCTCGGCGAACACCTCGTGTGCGAAATCGCCACGGTTGGTGAACTCGAAAGCACGGATGCCACCTTCATAGCAAGCCTTCAACACCGCACATGCGGTAGCCGC
>CADFRV010000208.1 GCA_902836725.1 Muribaculaceae bacterium | reverse complement strand
GTCGGCCGTATGGTTGCCCTCTGTCTCCTCGCTGTCTGCGTAGATCACGTTCCACTTTTCACGCGGAAGATTTTTCCCGGCAGTGTCACACAGATAAATCTCTGCTACGGATATGTTGTCATTACCGTCGTGCGGCGCCGGGAATTCCAGACACACATATCGTCCTGTGGCAGGGGTGGATGCGGTGATTTTCTTCCATCCGTTCCCTTTGTCTATGTCGGCGGAAATCACGGGAGTTTGCGCTGTCAGGTCGATGGTGTCGTTCCCGCTGCGGTGGAGGCGCGGTTCAGGCAAGCGCAGATTGTCGATCACATGCCTGTCGAGACCTGCCACGCGGGCGTGCCGCGGGCCGAGAATATCAAATACCAGTATCTCGTTTTTCCCTTCCCTGAGCCAGCATCCCGGCATATAAAGTGACTGCTGCGGACCGATTTCCCAGAAGCGTCCCATGGGATGGCCGTTGACATACACCAGACCTTTGCCCCAGTCTGACATGTCAAGGAATGTATCCGACGGCTTTTTAACAGTGAATTCGCCGCGGTATACACCACGGGGCAGACGTCCGTCTGCATCCTGTGACAGGGATTCTGTCGGGATAAACCGGCATGAGCCGTAATATTCGGGCTTGTCTTCGAGATTGAACACTTCCCACTCTTTCAGATCGCATGTAAACGGGCGCCCTTCCATATCGATGGTAAGCTCCACATTGTCTGTTATTCCTTTGAAGTCTTTGATGGCACGTCCGAAATTTATGCGCCCCATCGCTTCCACCAGTATGTCGAGGGTGGCTCCTGACGGGCAAGCCGGCAGCGTAATGCTCTTTTCGTTGTTGCGCCTGTCAAGTGTGCCGATTAGTTTCCCGTTGAGGAATATCTGTGCATAATCGTGTGGATCGTTTACTGTCAGCAATGAGGATGATGGCAGTTCCGGCAGGGTAGTACGGTACAGTATGGAGCCGAATCCCTGGTCATACTGTTCCATGTTTTTTATGTCATGGTCGGTATGTGGTGTGGGGAGATTTGAAAACAGTGGAGCCGCCTCTGTGAGCTGGAATTCGGGAATTTTTATAGGTTTTACGGTCTCGGGGATTTTGGTCTGTTTCTTGTCGTATCTGGCGAACATGCGGCGCAGCGCATGATATTTCGGGGTGGGCTGGCCTGATTCGCTGATGGGAGCATCATAGTCATATGAGGTCACATCAGGCGCGTATCCGGGGGAGTTGGCTCCTGCCCAGTGTCCCCAGTTGGTGCCGCCGTGTGTCATATAAAGGCTGAACGATATGCCTTTGGATAGCATTTCGTCCAGGCCGGCTATCATCTGGTCGGCAGAGCGTGTCTCATGGCCGGCGCCCCATTTGTCGAACCATCCGCTCCAGTATTCGGAGCACATCAGAGGTGCTTCCGGGCGCAGTTCCTTAAGGCGGGCGAACTGCTGGTCGATATCCGCTCCGGTGCCGAAGTTCATTGTCCAGATTAGGTCGTCAAGTCCGTTGTCGGTGAAGTTCGACGCCCAGTCGCATTGGAAGAGGGTCACATCGTTGCCGAAGTTTTGCCGCAGCATATCGCGTATCGCGGCCACATACGGTTTGTTTATGCCGTAGGATCCGTATTCGTTTTCCACCTGCACCATTATGATCGGGCCGCCGTTGTTTACGGTGAGATCCGCCACCTGGTCGGCCACAGCTTTCTGGAAGCGCTCCACCCGCTCGAGAAAATATGGATCATCCTCGCGCAGACGCACATCCTTGTTTTTGAGCAGCCACCATGGGAGGCCACCCATTTCCCATTCGGCACACACATATGGGCCGGGACGCAGGATCACGTTCATGCCGTTGGCCTGGCACAGCTTTACGAATTCACGCAGGTCGTTCTGACCGGTGAAATCGAATCTGTCAGGTTCCGGTTCATGCGCGTTCCAGAACACGTAGAGGCAAACTGTGTTCATACCGAGAGCCTTGCACATTTTTATGCGGTTGTCCCAGTATGGGCGCGGTATGCGGGGATAGTGCAGCTCGGCGGCTTTTACGAGGTATGGCTCTCCGTTGAGCAGGAAGGTGTTTTTACCTGCCTCGAATTTTCCGCCTTTTTCCTCTGGCGACCGGCTGGCTGCTGCAAGTGAAAGGGCAAGCAGACAGGCACATGCCGAAATGAGAGTTTTCTTCATGGTAGTTGATGGTAATAGTTGTGTTAATCCGGAATTTCAATTGTGCTCCCGTCGTTGGCGAGAAAAACACCGTGTGGCAATGTCGGTTCCACATTAGCGGTAAGTCCCATATCATGGCTGATATGTGTGAGATAGGCGACACGCGGTTTTATTTCTTCTATCACGGCGAGTGCCTCGGCCAATGTCATGTGTGAGATATGCTCTTTGTGGCGGAGTGCGTTTATGACGAGTGTATCCACACCTTTGAGGGCTTCACGGGTGTCTTCGGAAATATATTTGGCATCGGTCACATATCCGAGTTTTCCGATGCGGAACGCGAGGATGTCTATCAGGTAATGGTTTACCGTAAGTGGCATTACCTCTATTCCTGAGATCTCGAAAGGTACGAATGGCTGCACTACATGCACATCAAACAAAGGAACTCCGGGATAGGGATGCTCCATGAAACTGTAGGGCATGCGCCGGTGCATGTCTTCTTCCACCTGTCTGTTTCCGTATATCGGGAATGCTTTCTTCCCCTTGCAATATGGCCGCAGGTCATCGGTGCCACCTACATGGTCGTAATGGTGGTGTGTCACCAGCAGCGCGTCCAGGTCTTTGCCGTTGTGGAAACGCAGCATCTGTTCCCTGAAATCGGGTCCGCAGTCGATGAGTATGTTCTTGCCTTGCGTTTCAATCAGTGCCGAACAGCGCAGGCGTTTGTCGCGTGGATCTGTGGAGCGGCATACTTCACATCCGCACATCAGTTGTGGCACTCCTGTGGAGGTGCCGGTGCCGAGGAATGTAAGTTTCATAAATCTCGCTATGTTTCATGCCTCCTTGCGCGGGACGGCATGGTATCTATGTATTATTGGCGTTTCTGACCGGTGCTATTTGTTCGATCTGGTCAGCAGGCCGTCTTCAAATATAAGATAAATGCCGTCGGAGTATCTCCAGCGTTCATATGCCGCCGAATGGTCGTGACCACGGTCTATGCTTACAGGTGATCCCAATGCAAGGGAGGCTTCTGTTTTTGTCATTCCGGCCGTTACGCGGCCATGAATTATTTTCTCCCACATTTCATCGGAGATCTGGGGATATTCCAGATGTGGGTCTGTAAATGAGAAAACCGCCGGAAACTCCCGTGGTATCCACCGGGCGTTTTCGCTCGCAGCCCACATCATCACCTAATATGGCGTTTTTCCCTCCTCTTCGGTGAACAGGACTTTCAAAGGGTATACGTCGTTGGCGGGACATACGTCTTCCACTTTTACTTTTACATATTTTTTCCCCTCTACAGAGTTCCCTTCCGTATCAGACCAGAGTGGTGTAAGAACATACAGTTCCCGGCCGGCGAGGGCGTCGCGTGTCCTTTTCACCAGATCGAGATCTATGGTGAAAGGCACTTCCACATTCTGCCTTGATTTCAGCTCATCGGCCGTGGCTCCGGTGCGATATATGAATGTGTTATTGCTGTTGTGGCGGCTTGCGAAAACGAGTTCCACGATATCCTTTCCCGTGAGATCGGTAGCCGAGCGTCTCCCGCATAATACGAGGGTATCTCCCTCTACCGGCATCGTGGGCTGGATGTCGGGATTCCCGGATGAAAGTATCAGGCTGATCTTAGGGGATGTGACGTAAAAAAGTTTACCGTTTTCCCACTCGGAGTATTTTTCCGCCTTGAACTGTGAGGAGAAGGTGGTTTCTGCCGATCTGGTGCCGGATTTATTGTCCTTCACCTCCCGGTAGGTTATCTTAGGAGTTGATTCCACCCCCGTGAAGCATGACTGTAACAGGAGTGGAATCAATATGAGCAATGATATGTTTAGCGTCGTTTTCAAAGGCGACAGTCTGTAAGGAGGTTATTCCCCGGGTGTGATACCGAGGTTGTGGAAAATAAATGAGTATATGTCGGTGTACTCGTCGATTACTTTGCCGATGGGTTTGCCTCCGCCGTGTCCTGCCTTGCTGTCAATGCGGATGATTTTCGGGGCATCGCCTGTATCGGCTTTCTGCAGGGTGGCTGCATATTTGAAGGAGTGGGCAGGCACCACGCGGTCGTCATGGTCGGCTGTGGTGACCATGATGGCGGGGTATGGTGTGCCGTCGTTCTTGATGTTGTGCAGCGGGGAATAGTCAAGGAGGTATTTCGCCATTTCGGGTGAGTCGGCGCTTGTGCCGTAATCCGGTGCCCAGTTCCATCCGATGGTGAAGAGATGGTAGCGCATCATGTCC
>CADFRV010000207.1 GCA_902836725.1 Muribaculaceae bacterium | reverse complement strand
TCGACGAGCTGTTTGCTGCCAAAGAGAAGGAAATTCTCACAGTGTAAGCCCGGCGGGTAATAAATTTTCACCGGAGACCGGTTCTCTTCAATAGGGGAGCCGGCTCCTGTTGTTTTAGAATTATGCAGACCATATTATTTCATTCCACGATTTTCGGCCCTGTACATTCGCGCCGGCTCGGCACGTCGCTCGGCGTGAACCTGTCGCCGGCAGACGGGAAGGTGTGCTCGTTCGACTGTCTTTACTGTGAGGCGGGATTTAACGCGCAGGGTGCCGGGAGCGCCGGGCTTCCCCCCCGCGGGAGCGTGCGTGCGCTTCTGGAGGAAAAGCTCAGGGAGATGCGAGACGCCGGACAGTCTCTTGACGTGATAACTTTCTCGGGAAACGGGGAGCCGACGCTGCATCCCGAATTCGGGGGGGTAGTGGAGGATACCATCGCGTTGCGCGATGAATATTTTCCCTGCGCGAAAGTGAGCGTGCTTTCCAATTCCACTATGCTCGGGCGCGAGGATGTGTGCCGCGCGCTCCTGAAAGTGGACAACAACATACTCAAACTTGACTCTGCCATCGATGGCACCATACGTGTGGTGGATCGCCCGAACGCGCCCTCTTTTTCGGCCGCTTCGGTGATCGGTCAGCTGAAACGGTTTGCAGGGCAGGCGATTATCCAGACGATGATGCTCCGCGGGGAGTACGAAGGTGTGGCGATCGACAACACCACCGATGAGGAGGTGGAGGCGCTAATTGCCGCTTATCGTGCGATAAGGCCGCGTGAGATAATGATATATTCGCTTGACCGTCCCACGCCGGCAAAGGGGCTTGTAAAGGTGGGTATCGAAGAACTTACCGAGATAGGACGCCGAGTGGAGGCTGCCACCGGAATAAAAGTGCAGGTAAACTGAGAGCGGGCTATGGAAATGAATGTCCAGATGGCAAAACCTGCCAAATTGCCGCCGGCGCTCGAGCGCGGCGACCGTGTGGCCATCGTCTCTCCGGCGTCGAAAATCGCTCCTGAGCTGATAGACAGTGCGGTGGCCATGCTCGAAAAGGAGGGGTATGAGCCGGTGGTCATGCCTCATGCGAAAGGTGAGAGCGGATCGTTCAGCGCCACGGCGCACGACAGGGTGGCAGACATGAGGATGGCGCTTGAGGATGACAGCATCCGGGCGGTGCTGTGCTCGCGCGGCGGCTATGGTGCGGTGCATCTGCTCGGGGAGCTTGACCGTCTGCCAGACAGATGTTTTGACAAATGGCTGATCGGTTTCAGTGATATTACCGCCCTCCATTGCCTGTGGCAGAGGAAGGGTGTGGCCGGGTTGCATGCCGCAATGGCGAAATATATAGGCCGTGGCGGGGAGTTCGAGTATTACAGCCGGGAGATGGGGATCCTGGCCGGAAAGGGGGCCAGTATTTATGATTTCACGTTTCCTGCACACCGGTATGACAATCCCGGGCGATGCCGCGGGCGTGTGACGGGTGGAAATCTGGCTGTGCTCGGCGGACTGATCGGCACGCCGTTTGATCCTGTAAGAAAGGGTGATATTCTGTTTATAGAGGATATTGCCGAGCCGATATATAAGGTTGAAAGGATATTGTGGCAGTTGAGATTGCGCGGTGTGTTCGACAATATCGCGGGTCTGATGGTGGGAGCATTTACCGAGTACCGTCCCTCGGCTGACCATCCCGATATGGAGACGATGATCGAGCGCTTTATGAGCGGATATGCTTTCCCGCGTGCCTATGGCATCCCGGCGGGTCATATCGAGGGCAATTGCCCTCTGATTTTGGGCGCCGAGGCTGATCTTTTCGTAGGTGACGGGCAGGTGTCGCTCTGTTATAACCAGTGATAAGTATTAAGGAGTATGATAACAAATCGGGCGCCGGGAATGATCAAAATCCTGGCGCCCGGTTTGTGTTATGGGGTTATGGTTATTTGTATCCGAGTTGTTTCGCAACTTTCTTCAGTGTCTCGCGTGAATAGAGCAGCTGCGAATAGCAGATGCCGTCGCTGCACTGGCCACCGACGGTGGTGAGGTGCTCGGTGTATTTATCCCAGTCGGTGATCGGGCGGCGGCTGACGCCTGAATCCATGGCGGCTTTTGCTACAGCCGGCGGAACGGTGAGTATCAGACGGTTGTCCATAGGCTTGGGAAGAATGTAGTCTTTTCCGAATGCCATGTCGGGGGAGTTGTATGCGGCTTTTACCTTTTCAGGCACCGGCTCCCGGGTGAGACGTGCTATGGCATGGGCGGCGGCGAGTTTCATCGGCTCGTTGATGGCCGATGCGCCGCAGTCGAGTGCCCCGCGGAAAATGTAAGGGAAGCCGAGCACGTTGTTGATCTGGTTAGGATAATCGGAGCGTCCGGTCGCGAAGATAAGGTCGGGGCGCGATTCCATGGCTATGTCGTAGGCTATTTCCGGATCAGGGTTTGCCAGTGCGAACACGATGGGGCGCGGTGCCATTGAGCGGATCATGTCGGCGGTGAGCACGTCGCGCACCGAGAGGCCGAGAAACAGGTCGGCGCCCACCATAGCTTCTTCAAGCGAGTGGATGTCGCGCATGGTGGCGAACTCGCGTTTCTGTTCCGAAAGTCCTTTGCGGTCGGCGCGTATCACACCTTTTGAGTCGCACATGACAATGTTTTCGCGGCGCACACCGAGTGCGGTGTAAAGCCTTGTGCATGAGATGGCGGCGGCTCCGGCTCCGTTTACCACCACCTTCAGGTTCTCAAGTTTCTTTCCCTGTATCTCGCTGGCGTTTATCAGGGCGGCTCCGGAGATAATGGCGGTGCCGTGCTGGTCGTCGTGCATCACCGGTATGTTGCACTGGCGCTTGAGCTCGGTTTCTATTTCGAAGCATTCGGGTGCTTTTATGTCTTCGAGGTTTATGCCTCCGAAAGTCGGTGCGAGTGATTTTACGATCTCCACGAATTTCTTCGGATCCTTCTCGTTGATCTCGATGTCGAAGCAGTCAAGACCGGCGAATATCTTGAAGAGGAGTGCCTTCCCTTCCATTACGGGTTTGCCTGCGGATGCGCCGATATCACCAAGTCCGAGCACTGCTGTGCCGTTGGATATTACGGTCACAAGATTCCCTTTATCGGTGTATTCCCAGATACGGTTTTCGTCCTCTTTTATTTCGAGGCACGGATAGGCCACGCCGGGCGAATAGGCAAGCGCGAGATCTGCCGGCGAGGAGTATGGTTTGGTAGGGATTACTTCAATTTTCCCGGGGCGCGGGTCGCGGTGGTAGGCCAGCGCCATTCTTTTTAATAGATCTTCCATAATAAGTAACTGGTCGAAATTATTTTAATGTTTGTTCGAGACAATCTTCTAAAAATTTTGTCGCACAAACATTGAAATAACCTGACCCGGGATACAAAATAATTTTGAACAGTTATTTAATTATATAATCAGAGCGGATAGCGTTTTGTTTGAGGTTCGGGTTGAATTTCTTTTTTACCTTATGCTCTGCTTGTTTCTCTTGTAAATTATTCCTTTATTCCGTATGCAAGGTCGCCTGCATCTCCCAGGCCGGGCACGATGTATGAATGCGAGTTGATTTCCGGGTCAACGGCGCCGATCCATACGGTGGTCTTTTCTTCGGGGAAATTCGCCTTGATGTAGTCAACGGCCTGACGTGAGGCTATGACAGACGCCACATGGATATGTGCCGGCTCGCCTTTGGTGAGCAGTGCCCGGTAGCTCAGTTCCATCGACGCTCCGGTGGCAAGCATCGGGTCGGCGAGGATCAGGGTCTTGCCGTCAAGGCGGGGGGAAGCGAGATATTCGATGCATACATCGAAGTTTTCTTTCTCCTTATATTTCCGGTATGCTGATACAAACGCGTTTTCGGCATGGTCGAAATAGTTTAGGAAACCCTGGTGAAACGGGACACCGGCTCTGAAAATGGTGGCGAGTACAAGCGGAGTCGATATTATCTCGCTCTTTGCGTTAGCCAGGGGTGTAGTGGTGTCAATTGTCTTGTAATCAAGGGCCTTGCTTATCTCGTATGCCATGATTTCACCGATCCTTTCAAGATTGCGGCGGAAACGGAGCATGTCGGTCTGCACATTTATGTCGCGCAGCTCTGTCATGTACTGGTTGATGAGAGAGCGCTCTTTTGCGAAATTTCTTACCTCCATGGGCTGTATTTTTAGAATGTTTTTATTCTTTTTTACTCGGGCGAAACGCGGGTCTGTTTTCACGCAGGTCAAAAAAATCCGCGTGTTTTGCCGTAAATTCAATTTATCATGCAAAGTTAAACAAATATTTTCTACTCTGCTCCATATATTGAAAATGGATGCAGGGGGGAAAATGACGGTCTGCGTGTGGCGTAAAGCGCCACTCTCCGGATTTGTCTCCCGATACTGACAAGGGAAAATGGCGGCCATTTTTTCATCGTTTGAT
>CADFRV010000206.1 GCA_902836725.1 Muribaculaceae bacterium | reverse complement strand
CCACGGTGCCCGCAAGGGTCTTGCGGATACCGCGCTCAAGACCGCCGACGCCGGTTATCTTACCCGCCGTCTTGTGGACGTGGCCCACGACGTGATCATCCGTGAGGAGGACTGCGGCACACTGCGCGGTCTCGTATGCCGTGAGGTGAAAAACAATGACGAGGTTGTGGCTTCTCTGGGCGAGCGTATTCTCGGCCGTGTGTCGGTTCACGATATCGTGGATCCCACCAACGGCGAAATCATAGTTCATGCCGGCGAAGAGATCAACGATGCCGCCGCAGACCGCATCAACGCTTCCCCCATCGAATCGGTGGAGATCCGCTCGGTGCTCACCTGCGAGAGCAAGCATGGTGTCTGCGCCAAGTGCTACGGCCGCAATCTGGCAACCCATCGCCCCGTGCAGATCGGCGAGGCAGTAGGTGTGATCGCCGCCCAGTCGATCGGCGAGCCGGGTACACAGCTGACCCTGCGTACATTCCACGTCGGTGGTGTGGCTTCAAACATCGCCGCCGTATCTACCATAACCTCACGCTACGACGGTAAACTCGAACTCGAGGAGCTCCGTACCGTGAAGACCGACGAGAAGAGCATCGACGGAAAGGATGTGGAGGTTGTAATCGGCCGTCTTACCGAAATGCGCATCATGGATCCCAACACCAACATGATGCTCACTTCCGCCAATATCCCCTACGGTTCGAAACTGTACTTCAAGGATGGCGACACTGTGAAGAAGGGTGACGTGATCTGCGAATGGGACCCCTTCAACGCCGTTATCGTCTGCGAGGTTGCCGGTAAGCTCCATTATGAAAACCTGGTTGAAAATGTGACCTACCGTGTCGACGCCGACGAGCAGTCGGGTCTGCGTGAGAAGATCATCATTGAATCCAAAGACCGTACAAAGGTGCCTGAAGCACAGATCGTGGATGCCGAAGGCAATGTGGTCAAGACATATGCCCTTCCTGTGAACGCCCACCTCATGTTTGAGGAGGGTCAGGAAATGAAGCCGGGCGAGGTATTCGTGAAGATCACCCGCTCGAGCAGTGGCGCCGGCGACATCACCGGCGGTCTGCCCCGAGTTACCGAGCTGTTCGAGGCACGTAACCCGTCAAATCCGGCAATCGTGTCGGAAATCGACGGCGAGGTGCGCTTCGGCAAGGTGAAACGAGGCAACCGCGAGATCTCCGTGATATCGAAACTCGGCGAGGAGAAGAAGTATCTGGTGCCCCTGAGCAAGCAGATCCTCGTGCAGGAGAACGACTATGTGCGTGCCGGCACTCCGCTTTCCGACGGTGCCATCACTCCGAGCGACATCCTCAACATCATGGGTCCGACAGCCGTGCAGGAGTACATCGTGAACGAGGTTCAGGATGTGTACCGCATGCAGGGTGTGAAGATTAACGACAAGCACTTCGAGGTGATCGTGCGTCAGATGATGCGCAAGGTGAACATCGTTGATCCGGGCGACACCGCGTTCCTGGAGCAGCAGATCGTTGACAAGCGCGACTTCATGGACGAGAACGACCGCATCTGGGGCAAGAAAGTGGTTGTGGACGCAGGCGATTCAGAGTCGCTCAAGCCCGGCCAGATCATCACCGCCCGCAAGTTGCGCGACGAGAACTCGGCTCTCAAACGCCGTGACCTCCGTCCGGTTATCGTGCGCGATGCAGTGCCCGCCACTTCCGAGCAGATCCTGCAGGGTATCACCCGTGCCGCTCTCCAGACATCTTCGTTCATGTCGGCCGCATCATTCCAGGAGACCACAAAAGTGCTCAACGAGGCTGCCATCAACGGCAAGACCGACTATCTCGAGGGCATGAAGGAGAATGTGATCTGCGGTCACCTGATCCCGGCCGGTACCGGTCTGCGTCAGTACGAGCGTATCGTTGTCGGTTCCCGCGACGAGATCGAGGGGATAGTTCCCGGCGCAGAGCGCACGGCTCCCGAGGTCATTGCATGATTTCCTGTGAATATGCCATCCGGCATAGGAGTCTAATATAATACTCCCCGGCAATATGGGGTATGCATTCTATAAAGAATGCATCCGCAGTTGCCGGGGTTATTTTTTTCAAATATTTAGGTCTAATCAAACACTTAGGTTTAATTAAAATGTATCATTTCACCCCCCCGAATAATTGCAAAATTGATTGTAAATTAAAAGGATTTGTATATAAAGTGGCGGATCTGTGGCCTTTCTTCGTGATTTTTTTCATACTGGTAGATCCAGGTGCGATACGCGGACTTGCCGCCGGAAAATTCGGGTATACAGTGGCTTCATTAAGTATAGGTGTACTTATATCGTCGTTGGCTACTGTGATATGTGCTTTCATAGGCCGTCGTTGGCCGCAGGTTCTGTTTTTGTTGTTAGCCACTCCATTGTATGTATTTTATGTTTTTGTGTGGAGTGAGTTCGGACTGATAATTTCTCCCGAAACGTTGTCGCTGATTCTTGAGACTGACAAAGGTGAGGCAACGGAGTTTTTTAATACATTTTTTCAGGGTAAAGGTGCTATAATGTCCATAGGGAGTGCCATCTGGTTGTGGACCGCATATTTTTTTCTGGAATACTGGAGGGCACACGATCACATGTTTTTATCTAAAAAGATGTTGCGCATATTTGAGTGCTGCAAATATCCATTTGTATGCGTATGTGCGGCTCTTTCTTTGTATGGAGTAACAGAGACAGTAAGATTTTCAGCTATTTATAAAGCCAGGGATTTTGCTGGTATCGAGGATTTCATAAACGAAAACAATGACCGTTTCGGGCATGCTTATTCTGATTTGGTTTCTTCGTTATTATACTCATTCAGATATCTTGATATTATCAGCGGGGAGTTTGCCGTATGGGAACGAATGAACGGTGAGTTGTCCCATGAGGTACTGCCATGCAGTGCCGATTCTCTTGATGTGGTTTTTGTGATAGGTGAGTCTTTTATCCGTGACCATGGGAGTGTATATGGTTATGCGTTACCGACTACCCCCGCCATGCAACGTGAGGCTGATTCCGGCCATCTTGCCGTATATACCGATATGGTCAGCAGAGCCACTATGACTACAGTTGTGTTACGATCGCTTCTGACGGCAAATGACAACAGGGGAGGCCGCGGATGGAATCGCTCGCCTTATGTCCCGTTATTGTTCCGTTGTGCCGGTTTCGGGGTGATGTTGTTTGAAAACCAGCAGCAGTTCGGAGGGAAAACTTCTCCTTTCAATACAGGACTAAATGTTTTTCTGTTCAATGATGTGTTGCGGGACAAATGCTATACATATGTGAATCCCCAGGAATATATCTATGACGGGGGACTGGTTGATGAATTATCTTCGATGCATCTTCCGGATGGTAATAATCTGTATATATTCCATCTGATGGGGCAGCATGTAAAGGCTTCTTCCCGTTATCCCCGAGATGGTTGGGAAGCCCCGTTCAGCGTAGCCGACATATCTGCGTTCCGTAAGGAGCCATGGCTTGATGAGGCGATGCTACAGGAGATCGCGGATTATGATAATGCTACGGCATATAACGATTATGTCTTAGGCCGGCTTTATGATGTGTTTCGTGAACGTAAGGCTGTAATAGTATATCTGTCGGATCATGGCGAAGAGGTGTATGACTACAGGCCATCGCTTGGAAGGAAGGCGGCTCCCTGTGATCAGGAATGGCAGAGGGCATATTACCAGAACAGTGTCCCATGTACTGTGTGGTGGTCCGAACGGTTTGCAAGTGGCAACCCGGGTGTTGTGGAAGCGCTGCGTAGTTCGGTAAACCGTCGTGGAATGAGCGATGATATATACAATCTGCTGCTTTCGCTTGGCGGAATAGGGACATCGTGGTATGATGCCGAGCGTGACATACATTCAGCTGAATATGTGGTGCCAGAACGTATCATATCGCCTTCCGGTCTGAATTATGATGATCTGGTGCGTTCGAGGGTACAGTTGCCGGGTAAAAATCCTTGATTTACCGCTCGATATGGGGCTTAAATTTTGCACGCCGCTCCCGGCGGCTCGATTGGAGATCGCTAATGCTGATATGAGAATCCCTAATTCTGATATTAACCCTCATTCTGATATTAAAAGGAGAATACCTGAGAATAATATCTTGTAATTTTCAGATTTTATAGTGCGAAAGCAATGATTTTTTATTGCTTTGCGGTAAAATTGTCTGTGTCATGTGGTCTGTGTAAGGTTAAAAAGTGTGAAGGGATCTTTCATAATTCTTATCGTCGAATATTCTTCGTATATTTGTCACTGAAAACTGCGGATCGTCCGGATTGGCTCATGTAGAGGCATTCTCCCGGACAGCCGAATGTTTTCTGTTTGAAAATGAGATAATTTTTTCATAGTATTTGCAGACAATAAACATCAGATGCCGCGTTTGTCGCCCGAGAGGGTAGAGTGGCATCGACATTTGGATTTGGTTGAAATAGAAAATTTATATTTGCAGTGAAAATGGGAATCGTCGCGATGACGCCAACCTGTTTGCCCG
>CADFRV010000205.1 GCA_902836725.1 Muribaculaceae bacterium | reverse complement strand
ATGTGCTGTTCAGCGCTTTGCGCAGCGGCCGTGAGGCAAACGCCTCCATTATTGAATTTTCCTGGGATGTGCCTGAGGTCACTTTCGCGGAAATAATAGAGGCGGCTGGGGAGATACCCATACCGCCATATCTCAACCGGTCTACCGAAGCGTCGGATTCATCTGATTACCAGACAGTGTATTCGCATATCGACGGTTCTGTGGCGGCTCCCACCGCCGGGTTGCATTTCACAGACCGGGTGCTTGCCGAAATCTCGGCACGCGGCATACCACGGCGTGAGCTTACTTTGCATGTGGGTGCAGGCACATTTCAGCCGGTGAAGTCTGATGAGATCGGCGAGCATCTGATGCACAGCGAGTTCATAGCGGTTAGCAGGGAGCTTATCAGCGAGCTTGCCCGCACGGAGCGCAGCGTGATCGCCGTGGGCACCACGTCGGTGCGCACGCTTGAAAGCCTGTATCATCTGGGATGCCTTGCGAGACAGGGTGTGCGCCCCGACGAACTTCCGCAGTGGTATCCTTACTCTCCCGATCATCCCGATCTTTCGGTTAAGGATGCTCTTGAGGCGCTTCTCGACAGTTTCGAGGGGGATACATTCATGGCCTCCACACGTGTGATCATCGCGCCGGGATACAAATACCGCATCGTAAAGGGGATGGTAACCAATTTCCATCAGCCCCGCTCCACGCTGCTGCTCCTTGTAAGCGCTTTCACGGGAGGAGAGTGGCGTCAGGTCTATGATCACGCTCTCGCAGGCGACTACCGTTTCCTCAGCTACGGGGACGCGTGCCTGTTTCTCTGAAATTACAGGATCGGTGAGAAGAGGCGCATGAACGACTCGAGCGATTTCTCGAGTAGCGGGCGCTGGCGCCATGTGGCCGAGGTCACACGCTCGCAGTCTTTCTGGTCGCGCATGAACTGGGCTTTCATGCGGCTGTTGAATTCCTGGGAGTATATGAGCATGTTGGCTTCGAAATTGTGTTCGAAGCTGCGGAAATCGAAATTGGTTGAGCCGACGGTGGCGAAGTCGTCGTCGATGATGATGGCCTTGCTGTGGAGCATCCCTTTCTTGTAGAGGTATACCTTGATGCCGGCGCGCAGGCAATCCTGTATGTATGAGAACGATGCCCAGCGGAGCATGTCGCTGTCTGAACGCCTCGGGAGCATCACCCGCACATCCACTTTCCCAAGAGCCGCTATCTGCAGGGCATGAAGCAACCCTTCGGAGGGTATAAAGTAAGGGGTCATTATGTAGACGCACTTCTGTGCCGACGAGATGGCATGCTGGAATATGAGGGTCATGTTCATCCACTGCGATGTGGGGCCTCCGGTGACAAGCTGCATGTCGGCGGGGTATGTTGTGTCTATCTTCGTGCCTGCCTCCTCTTCTATCAGTGGCTGCCCCATAAAGCTCCAGTCTACGGCAAATGCCTGTTGCAAAGCTCCTACAGCAGGTCCGCGCAGTCTCAGATGCAGATCCCGCCATGTGTTGAAAAGTTTCCCTCCGGTCACATAGCGGTCGGCGATGTTCATGCCACCGATATATCCCGTCTCGCCGTCGATGATGGCAAGTTTGCGGTGGTTGCGCCAGTTGATGCGTGTGCCGAACGGCGGGAAAACAACCTTGAAAAACGGGTATGCCTCTATGCCCGCCTCCTTCATGCGCCGGCATGCCTGACGCGAGAGTTTGAACGAGCCTACATGATCATAGATCACTCTTACTTTCACCCCCGCGCGTGCACGCTCCACAAGGGCGTCGATCACCCGGTTGCCGATATTGTCGTCTATTATTATGTAATACTGGAGGTTGATGTATTTCTGCGCCCTTGCGATATCGGTAAGCAGAGCGTCGAATTTGTCTTTGCCGTTGTCGAACAGTGTCACCTCGTTTCCCGTGTGGAATGTGGAGCTGCACAGCGATTGCGCCAGATTCACCTGTTGCAGCTGATGCGGCGGACATTCTGTCTTTTTCGGCTTTACGGCCGTGGTGGCGTTGAGTTTCCTCAGCTTGCGGCGGTTGCGGCGCGAGATCATGCGCTTGGTCTGTATGTTGCGTCCGAATACGATATACAGCACAAGCCCCACGATGGGAACTACCAGCAGCACAGTGACCCAGGCGAGCGATTTCACGGGGTTGCGGTTCTCGCTTACGATAACCGCTATGATGCCGAGAATGGTCAGGGTATACAGGATCCATACGGTCCAGTACACCCACGGCACGGTTATGTAGTCGAAGAACCAGAACATGCTTGACTTATTTGTTTAACAGATCATGGCGGATCATGAGGTCTGATACTGCGGGGGAGGAGGCCACATGCTCCCTGAGGCCGGGCAACGCCCCTGCGGTGGTGCCCTCCATGCTCCCCTGGAAATCGAAAGCGAAGCGCGGGCTTTCAGGCGCGAGAGCCGAGAAGCCCATTCCGCGCCAATGGTAGGGGAGACCCATTATGTCGAGCAGGGTAGTATATACATCCACCTGTCCCATCACGCTTGTGCGGCGTCCGCGCACCGGAGAGTTGAGCACTATCATCGGCACAAAGCCTGAGGGGGACACCAGTTTGCGCCCTTCAGTGGAGTTGCGTATCTCGTGGCGCCAGGATGCGAGCGCCTCGTGGTCCCCGACGATCACCACCATCGTGCGTCCCCAGTCGGAGCGGCTTTTCAGGTAGTCGAGCATCCTTCCGAGCGCCTGGTCGGTATAATGTACGGTGGTGAGATAGTCGGTCAGCTTGTCAGGATAGTTGCCGGAGAAGCTTATGGTCTTGAACTTGTCAGGTATCTTGAACGGGTTGTGTCCGGTGTAGGTCACTATCTGCACGTAGGCTTTTTCCCCTTCTGGCCATACCTCTCCGCGTTGCATCTTCGCTATGGACTGCTCCATCAGAGATCCGTCGCTGAGGCGCTTGGGGTGGCCTATGCGCTCTGAATTGTCCCAGCTGTCTTCCATCTCCTGCCGGTCGATGCCGAAACCGCGTGCCACAAGCCCCTGGTTCCATGTGGCGGGCTTGTCGCCGCTGAGGAGATATGTTTTCGCCCCCTGTTCCTTCATGGCTTCCGGGAGGGCGAAGAACTGGGTGCCGGGATATTTCATCGAGTACACATCATTGCGCATAGGGTACATTCCGGCGAGCATAAGCAGCTGGCCGTCTATGCTGCGCCCGTTGCCAACCTGCGAAAGCACGTGCGCGGCATACCAGGTTGATGCGGTGTCAGCCATCGCGTCGTTCAGATGCGGTGTCAGTTCTTTCCCTTCAAGTTTTGCCCCTACAGGCCAGGACTCCAGCGATTCGCATACGATCACCACGAGGTTGTCGCGTCTGAGGCTGTCGGCCTGTGCGGCGGGTGAATGCATCTGGCTTTGCAGATGCAGATGGTCACGCCCCCAGTCGGCGACGCTTTGCCGCTCCGCCGGGGTTATTTCATTCTGATGTGCCGACATCTCGGCGGCAAGGGTGCCGAAAAGCGTATATATCACAGGCGGCGTGGTGGCGTAGTAGCATTCCCCTTTCAGTCGGGTGACATGAGACACCATCCCCCCCGACAATAGAGCAGTGGTGGCGGAAAGGAACAGTGTGAACCCGGCGACAGCCATGTATAGCATGGCAGACGGGCGCCGTTTTTCCCTGTCGGTGTGGATGAGCATGAGTGTGGCCGTCGTTACCGCCGGTAACGACGAGTATCGCCAACTCCATGAGTCGGCGATACTTGTATGAAAGTCAAATACTTGACCTATAAGCGTATAGCTTGCCGGAGGTATGGAGTTGAAATATGTGCGGCAATACATAAGATTGGCTATCATCAGCAGGTCTATGAGACCCATAAGCGTGATCTGCGGCCATATGCGGCGTGTAAGGACTGTGGGGAACGACATCACCGTGGCAAGTGTGACGGCATTGATATACGTACCTGCGAAACTAAAAGCGCGGAAAGTGGTCTGGGCGCACCAAAGGAGGTCAAACACGAGCACTGTCACCAGACATCCAATCCATGCCAGAAGGAACTCCCTGGTCCAAAGGCTTTCAGGGAACAGAAGTCTTCCGAAGGCTCCCAGAGCGATATTTTTTTTCTTATATAATCCCATATGATAAACCTATCTGCTGATAAGTGGTCTAATATTGTAAAGGCTGCGTGTCAATCTATCCGCATGCTTGATAGTTACGGCATCACTCTTCAGCATTTGGCCGTGCATGTGCATATGTCTGAGTGTGAATGCTGAAATCTATCTGTCATGTCCGGCACACGTAACCGCAAATGTAGCAAATATTTCCCGTAATACAATCTGTATCTGTTTTTAATCATAAAAAAGATACATGAAAAGATTTTTTTGCCGTTCATGACCGAATATTTTAACAATGCTAAAGAAAAGTTGTTTTGGAGAGAATGGAAAATTTTTTTAATTTTGTGAGTTGAAAGTATAAGATGACTAAGTGGCGTAAAATATTGATGGCGGTAGCGGTTATGGCTGCATTCTGCATCCAGTCGGAT
>CADFRV010000204.1 GCA_902836725.1 Muribaculaceae bacterium | reverse complement strand
GACGAACATGCCGCGAAGGTGCGGGGTAGGGAGATCAATTACCAATATTTAAGCCTCGAAGAGGCGGAACAATCCCTTACACAAAGATGATTCTGTTACATACGGTTGGTTTGTGACAGACATATGGCGGCCTTAAACCGGATACAGGTCTTATGCTTCGGATTTGGTGGACATCTCCGACGCCCGAACGAATTGTTACATACGGCCACCCCATACCTTCGCGTCAAATTTCGGCCTTAATGGCCTCATTTACCGCTCGATATGGGGCTTACATTTTACACGCCACCTCCGGCGGCTTGCGGGAGTATTATTTCCGGCAATATAACGCATGTTGATTGTCTGTAGAGTATTGATGGACAAGCCATGTTATCAAAACGCGCTTCAACATATTGCATGTCAGTGGACAATTGGTGGCTTAGGCATTTTTACCTGACAGCAATAATTTTTTTATTAGTCGGTGAAAAATCCGTAACTTTGTAACCCGTTATGAAGTACGGTTTCGACAACGAGAAATATCTCAAAATCCAGTCCGAACACATCAAAGAGCGTATCGCTAAGTTCGGCAACAAATTGTATCTTGAACTGGGGGGCAAACTCTTCGACGACCATCATGCCAGCCGTGTGTTGCCCGGTTTTCAGCCTGACAGCAAACTGCGCATGCTGAGCCAGCTGGCCGACCATGCGGAGATTGTGATTGTGATCAGCGCGCTTGACATTGAGAAAAACAAGGTACGCAACGACCTCGGCATAACCTACGACGAGGATGTGCTGCGTCTGCGTACAGAGTTCACCAAGCGCGGTTTTCTTGTCGGCTCGGTAGTGATAACGCACTACAACGGCCAGAGCAGCGCCGATGCTTTCCGCCACCGTCTGGAGCGGATGGGCATCACAACCTATTGCCATTATACCATCGAGGGATATCCCACCAATGTGGCGCTGATCGACTCCGACGAGGGGTTCGGCCGCAACGACTATGTGGAGACCTCCCGTCCGCTTGTCATTGTCACGGCGCCCGGTCCCGGCAGCGGCAAGATGGCTGTATGCCTCAGTCAGCTTTACAACGAGCATAAGCGCGGCATAAACGCCGGATATGCCAAATTCGAGACATTCCCCGTGTGGAGCCTGCCGCTCAAGCACCCTGTGAACATAGCATACGAGGCTGCGACAGCCGATCTCAATGATGTGAACATGATAGATCCGTTCCACCTCGAGGCTTACGGCAAGATTGCGATCAACTATAACCGCGATATCGAGATTTTCCCCGTGCTCAACGCGCTTTTCGAGGGTATCTACGGGGAGAACCCCTACAAGTCGCCCACGGATATGGGTGTGAATATGGTGGGATTCTGCATCGACGATGACGAGGTATGCCGCCATGCTTCAAACAATGAGATAATAAGGCGTTACTATACGGCACTTAACAAGCTGGCTCTCGGGGCCTGCAATGATGCCGAGGTGAGCAAAATCGCCCTTCTGCTGAACCAGGCCAAGATAGATCCGGCAACTTACCGCCGTCCGATAGCCGCCGCCAAAGAGCGTGCCGCCCTCAGCGGACACCACTGTTCGGCCATAGAACTTGCCGACGGCACCATCATAACGGCGGAGTCTTCAGAACTGCTCGGTCCGAGCGCCGCCCTGATCCTCAACGCCACCAAGCATCTCGCCGGCATTGACCACTCGGTGAAACTGATCCCGCAGCACATGATAGAGCCGATACAGCATACCAAGACAGAGTATCTGTGCAGCCGCAACCCGCGTCTGCACACCGATGAGGTGCTTGTGGCCCTTTCGCTGCTCAGCGCCCATGATCCTCTCTGCCGCCGTGCGCTCGAGAAACTTCCGGAACTGCGCGGCTGCGAGGTGCACTCCACCGTAATGCTCGGTGAAGTAGACCAGAAGATCTTCAAGAAGCTCGGTGTAGGTCTCACTTGCGACCCCACCAAAAAGCGCCAGTAATTCCTCACGCAAAGGCATTTGTTATATATATAATGCGACCGGCATGTTACACAATTCATCTGACATGCCGGTCGCCTTTTATATCTTTATGGGAGGAGGGGAGAGAGGGCGGCGCCGAAAGCAGCTTCCTCCGTGGAGGGGGTGAGGTGCAGGGGGAGGTTGAACGTGGCTTCGGCGGCCTGGCGGAGGAGGTGGTTTTTGCGGAATCCGTTTCCCGATGCCACGATCTGTTTTTTATGTTCGCGCAGCTCAGGCGGGAGTTGGGTGTAATATCCGTGCAGGGCTTCGCATATGCCTCGCGCGAAACCGGAGATCAGCTCCTGCGGAAGAAAATTTGAGGTGGAGATACCTGTGATTTTGCCTCTTTTACCCGGATCCTGGCGGGTGCCGTCAAAGAGGGTTTCCACGTTGAGGGTGTCATGTTCAGTGAGGCTGACAGAGGTCATTGCCGTGTAAATATCGTTGTCTGACAGCTCCATGCCGCAGATGAGGCGCGCAGTCTCCCTGAAGAAGTTTTTCAGGATGGTGAACGAATATCCGCCGCACAGTTCGGCCCCGACGAGTATGTAGCCTCCTCCCGGAAGCGGCCGGGTATCCATGCCCGGTAACTGCACATACCGGGGTGAATAAACCGAAATCTGACTGCTTGTGCCGACGGTAAGGAGCACTGATGTTGCTTTGTCTGCGACAGAGCCGATGAACGAGGCTTGGTTGTCGCCGATGGCGGAATGTACCGGTATGTCGTTGAAGAATCCGGCGATGACTGCCGACGGGGCTATGTCGGGCAGAATGGCGCAGTCTATCCCGGCGGATGCAATCGCCTGTTTGTCGAACTGCAGTTCCATGCAGTCGAAAAATCCGAGCGCCCCGGCGTTTGAATAGTCTGTCATGGGTGTGCGCCGTCCGGTAAGTTTCATTACCGCGTAGTCCATTATTGTGCAGAGGCGGCTTGCTGCAGCCGGCACAAGACCGTTGCGCAGATTATAAAAATGCGTCACAAGGCCATAGCCTGTGGCGAGGTGGTAGCTGCTGTTGGCTGTGAGAAATTCCGCGTAGCTCATGCCGTCGGCCATGGGGCGGTTGCCTCTGCCGTCCTGCCAGGTGAACAGCGGGCTTACGGCATGGCCGTCGCGGTCAACATATAGTATGCCGTGCATCTGGCCGGTCATGCCGATGGAAGCCACGTCGTGACGTCCTGCGGTGAGTTCTCCGATAATCTCTGCCACACAATCGGTTATTCTGTCGGGATCCTGAAGTTTCTCGTCGTCGCTGTCTGCGGGGATTGAGAATGTGTTCTCCCGGGTGACTGTGATCGTCTCCCTCGTCTCGGGATTGTATGCGACGCCGCATATCGAGCTTGTGCCTATGTCTACTCCTATGTAATACATTGCTTTCAGAGGTCAGATGCGTGGTTGAAAGATGTGGATTCGCGGGCTACCAGAGTGCCGGCGAGGTTTACGGCAAGCGGATGGATGCCGGGGGAGGCGATGCGCCTCATCATCAGCTCCACGCTCGTATCGGCTATTTCGCGGCATGGCTGACGGAAGGAGGTGAGGGGATGGCGCAGGTGCATGGAATATTTCATGTCGTCGAACGCGCATATGAGCAGGTCTGTGGAAATCTCATATCCTTCGCCGGCAAGCGCCGACATAAGCACGGCCGCGGTGGCGTCGTTCGCGCAGATTATGCCTGTCTCCCCGCGCTTTATGCCGATCCCGGCTATTGCGGAACGGCAGTCAGGCTCGCCGCAATGGATGTTGTTCTCCGGCAGCGGTATTCCGGCGGCATGAAGGGTTTCCCGTATTCCGGCGAGGCGTATTCTGACTGATCCTGCCGAGTCGGGCCGATAGAAAAAATGTATGTCGCTGCAGCGGCGTTCTATGAGATGCCGCGCCATTATGCATCCCGCGCTGAAATTATCGAGGCTGACCATATCATATGCGCTCCGCTCAGGCATCTCGCAGATGTCGCGGTCTATAAGTACCACAGGTATTCCCGCCTCGGTCAGACGGGTGCAGATCTCCCTGTTGACAATCCCGGCGTCGGGCACGCGCTCAAGTGGCGAGAAAAATACTCCGTCCACTTTTCGCGATATATAGTTGTCGCAGCATCCGGCTATGAGTTCACGTCTTATATTGGCGTTGCTTGCTGTGGCTCCCTCCCAGATGCAGTTGAAACTGCCCTCTTCCGAGAGTGTAAGCAGCCGGTCGTTTATGACAGAGAATATTTCCGATTCGCCCGCACCCGGCAGAAGCAGGCCGAATGTGAGTTTCCGCCTCTTTTTGGGAGCGTCGTTCACAACGGTGCCCATACCTTTCTTTTTTGTGATGATGCCCTCGTCCTGAAGCTTATTGTATGCGCGTGCCACGGTGGGGCGCGACACTCCGTATCGCTCTGACAGGGAAAGTTCAGTAGGCATCAATGCCCCCGGAGGATATACGCCGTCGCTGATATCCTGTTTCAGTCTGTCGTAGATAAATCTGTAATTCGGCTTGCTTTCCATGCACTGTAATCTTGACAAAGTGCAAATGTAGTCATTATTT
>CADFRV010000203.1 GCA_902836725.1 Muribaculaceae bacterium | reverse complement strand
TCATCGTCAAGAGCTACGGCAAGAAGGGCCAGGATGTTGTCGACAAGAACTATGCGGCTGTTGACCGCGGCGGCGAATACAAGAAACTCGACGTGGATCCCGCATGGTCCGCTCTCGAGGCTGAGGCTCCCGCTCCCAACGACGATCCCGAATTCATCAACAAGATCGTGCGCCCCATCAACGCGCAGGACGGCGACCTGCTCAAGGTCAGCGACTTCGCAGACCGTCCCGACGGCACATGGGACAACGGCACCGCCGCATACGAGAAACGCGGTGTGGCAGCCTTCGTTCCCGAATGGATCGAAGAGAACTGTATCCAGTGCAACAAGTGCGCATATGTCTGCCCCCACGCTTCCATCCGTCCCTTCCTCCTCGACGAGAAGGAGATGCAGGCAGCTCCCTTCGCAGAGGGCGACACCATCCCCGCCATCGGCAAGCAGTTCACAGGCATGCGCTTCATGCAGGCTGTCGACGTGCTCGACTGCCTCGGCTGCGGCAACTGCGTTGACGTATGTCCCGGCAAGAAGGGCGTGAAGGCTCTCGCCATGAAACCGCTCGAGACACAGCTCGACGTGCAGAAAGAGTGGGACTACTGCGTGAAGTCTGTGGCATCCAAGCAGGATCTCGTAGACATCACCGCAAATGTGAAGAACAGCCAGTTCGCCACACCTCTGTTTGAATTCTCAGGCGCATGCTCCGGCTGCGGCGAGACACCTTATGTGAAACTCATCAGCCAGCTCTTCGGCGACCACGAAATGGTAGCCAACGCCACCGGCTGCTCATCAATCTACTCAGGTTCGGTGCCCTCTACCCCCTACACCACCAACTTCCGCGGCCACGGTCCCGCATGGGCCAACTCCCTGTTCGAGGACTTCGCCGAGTTCGGTCTGGGTATGAGTATCGCCAACGAGAAGATGCAGCTCCGTCTTGCCGACCTTATGCAGCGCGCCACAGAGTGCTCCACATGCTCCGACGCAATCAAGGAGCAGGCACGCAAATGGCTCGACAACCGTGACGACGCCAAGGCCACACGCGAAGTGTTCGAAACCATCGTGCCCCTCTGCGAGGCTTGCGGCTGCGAGATCTGCAACGGCATCGTGGCTCTCAAGAACTTCATCGTGAAACGCTCGCAGTGGATCATCGCCGGCGACGGCGCCGCTTACGACATAGGTTTCGGCGGTCTTGACCACGTGCTCGCATCCGGCAAGAACATCAATGTGCTCGTGCTCGATACCGAGGTTTACTCCAACACCGGCGGCCAGGCATCGAAGGCTACTCCTATCGGCGCCATCGCCAAATTCGCTGCCGCAGGCAAACGCGTGCGCAAGAAAGACCTCGGCCTCATCGCCACCACCTACGGTTATGTTTACGCTGCACAGGTTGCTATGGGCGCCGACCAGGCTCAGACACTCAAGGCCATCCGCGAGGCTGAGGCATATGACGGTCCTTCCATCATCATCGCTTACTCACCCTGTATCAACCACGGTCTGAAGGCCGGTATGGGTCACTCGCAGGACGAGGAGGCACGTGCCGTGGCATGCGGTTACTGGCAGCTCTGGCGCTACAATCCCGCTCTCGAGAACGAAGGCAAGAACCCCTTCTCGCTCGACAGCAAGGAACCCAACTGGGACGAGTTCGAGAACTTCCTCAAAGGCGAGGTTCGCTACGCTTCCGTAATGAAGCAGTATCCCGCCGAGGCAGCCGAGCTCTTCGCAGCAGCCAAAGCCAATGCCCGCTGGCGCTACAACAACTACCTGCGTCTCACCCAGTCGCAGTGGGGTGTTGAGCCCGGTGTTCCCGAAGTGAAAGACTAATCCCCATACTCTGATAAAAAATTCAGCCCTGCGCCACCTTTGACGCAGGGCTGAATTTTTTTATTACTGTCGTCCGGTAAAACCGGAATATAACAATATATCTTCAATCTACCTTTTCATAAACACGATGTTGTCACATCGAGCCGCCGGAGGTGGCGTGCAAAGTTTTAGCCCCATATCGAGCGGTAAATGAGGCTTTTGGCCGAAATTTACCGCGAGGTATGGGGTAGGAAGGGATCCCCCCGCAAACACCTCGGAGAGGTGGGGACAATCCCTCATTTATTACTCGACGTGTGGCCACCTCCGGCGGCTCACCGGTCACTGGGGTGATGTGACGGTGTATGTCACTTTGGTGACCTGGTCTTTCAGGATGGTGAAATCCTGGGTACCGTATGAGATCAGTTCGCTACCTTCGGATGTGGTCTGGTAGGTGTTGTACATCACCTCCATGGTAAATTCTCCGACGGGCAGTCTCAAAGTGGTCTCGGCGACCGGATCGTAATCCATGCTGTAGAATGTGTCCGGATGTGATTTTTCCCAACAGATTATCACGAAGTCGCTGAGGTTCAGGCCGGCTGTCTCATGGTCAGACGGCTTCATCCCGTCGGTTCCCCCGCCAGAAAGCCGCAGTTTCACTGTCAGTGCGCCTTTGTCAATCACAATCGGCTCCTGGTCGTCGCTGTTGCAACCGGTGATCGCCAGCATGCACAGAAGCGCTCCCAACGCGCATGCCATATGTCTTATTGCTCTTGTCATTTTGTAGTCTGTTTTAATTTACGTGTTATATACCAGATTATTACGCCACAGTATGGTTCGTAATGGCCATTATCGTCTTTCTCGGAATATCTTTTAAGTATTTTTGCAAGATTTCCTTTGGTCCAACCGTTTTTCCCGATAGCTGATATGAGCGAGTTTTTTACTCTCTTGCGGTTCTCTTTCAGGAGTGGGATGTTAAGGTTCAGAATAGTGTCTATCTCTTTATCATATGATTCATCGGAACTGACTATTGTCCCGTCGTTCCGATAGCTGAGCGTGTCGATGAAATGTTGGTCAAACGGGGAAAACGAGATGGTTTTCTCCCCTTTATGCCTGTCGCAGTGTGTGAGATTCTCGGCGGCAGATGAAATCGCACCGGGACAGCAGATCACCATATTCGAGAAATCCATTGCCTCCTCGCGTGACAGCAGGCTCTGAGGCACTATATGTTCTATTCTTGAAGTTTCGTTGGTGCCGTTGTCTTTTGTGGGGATCCGGCGCATGCAGTAGGCACAGATATATCCCTGATCTTTGAGAAGAGCATTCCTGAGATCATCGGTAGCCTCGTATTGGGCACCTTCGGTAAGCCGGTGCTCGGTCCAGCTTGCGGGTTCTTTGGTTTTCTGTATGCGGATCATCTTAGTTCTTCCTCGATGTTGATCTGGGTCTCTATACCGTTCAGCTCGGGTATCTTGTTCCCGTACCGTCGTTGCATTTCGGCGAGCAGTTTACGGGCGTCCGCATAGTCCTCTTCATCCACATGCCGGAGAAGCTCTGCCAGTTCACGTGCAACGGACGGCTCCCGGTCCGGCACATCAAGCACTGTTGAGGCAAGTGTTGAAAGATCCATGCCATAGGTATCGGCGGGGGTGACTGTATAGTTTTCCCCATCGGGGTCGTATGCCATTTTCATTACGCTGTTCCGGCCGTCGGTTTCAACTCCGGACATGACCATCGGTGCGTGTGTGGTTACAATGAACTGGATGTTTGGGAATGTATGTTGCAGCGCTTTCAGCACCTTAGCCTGAAGTGAAGGATGGAGATGAAGGTCTATCTCGTCGATCAGAACAGTCCCCCGGGTCTCAGCGGCTGCATTTTCGCCGAATATCAGGCTGTTCAGAAGCGCACATCTGAAAGCAAGGTCAATGACTATGCTGAACAGGCGGAGATAACCGTCTGAGAGAATAGCTGTGGGTATTTCCCTTTTGTCATTGAACAGACACACTATATCCTTATAGTTGACTCTTACATCAAAGCCACGCATTACGTCGCATCCCTCTGGACCGAACATGTCAAGCAGTGCCTTGAGTACGATGTGTCTTTCCGTATGGTTGAAACCTGCCTCCGTGAGTACAAGCAGGCGGTGTACCCAGTACTCGAGCAGTCCGTCGGTAGATGAGCACATATAGTAACCGAATGACGGAGTCTGACCGATTTCTGTAAAATAATTCTTTCTAACTCTCGATGAATGGTGTATGCCGTGGGTACTGAAAGATGCAATCAGGGGCAGAGGGGTGCTTTGATGGTATGAGTACTCCCCATCCACTGATATCTGGTGTTCCGACAGCCATTTACCATATTCCCGGAGCTCTCTCATCTCTGAGACCAAAGGACGACCGCTTTTTTCCTTGATGAATAACTTCTGCGGTTTGTCGTTCAGTCTGAATTGCGCGCTTCCAGGCAATTCTTCCTCGCCCCAGACTGTCTGGATCTCTATAGGCTCGGCTCTCAGACGTTTCTCGCCTAACAATATGCGATGGAAATCTTCACGTCTTGGTACTGTCCAGACAGTGTAGATGTCGGAGAAACCGGAGAAGAAACTGTTGGCAGCAAATTTGCATGCCATAAGCAATGAAGTCTTGCCACTGGCATTGTCACCGACGAACAGGTTGATGCCCGGCGTGAGATCCACATGCATATTCTTGAAGCAGCGGAAATT
>CADFRV010000202.1 GCA_902836725.1 Muribaculaceae bacterium | reverse complement strand
CTTGTCGCCGGACGTTCTTTCCTCGACGATATGCACAGATTTACTACCAAAACCTATATCCAGGCTGTCAATTCCATGTTAAATGCACAGAATAAAGGTTCCAAACTGAACGGCGTCGAGGAATTAAAAGATGTTTGCAGGCAGCTAAAAAATAATACGTTTGAATATTCGGGAACGGATGCCTATTGGGTAAATGAGTACCTTGTACACCGCCGCGGTGAAAACGAAACCCCATTCTACGCTTCGTTGAAACTGAAATCAGAACGTACCGTAGGCGCCGAAGACTTCAGCAAAAAAGTACGCCGCTCTTGGCACATGGGATACGGTATCTTGCAAGTTAAAGTAAAAGGAGATGAATATTCCGACAAGGTTATCCGCAACTTCGACTGGCACGCCCTGCCCGGACTGACGGAAGAATGGCGTACCGATCCGTTACCCGCCAAAGGCGGCGCACAAGCTTCATTACCGGGATTGAATAAAATATCCGGAGTACTGGCAGACGGCAAAGCCGGCATGGGTATCTATCACCATCTGCCGAAAGAAACATACAGTTCGGTCACCGCGTTCAAGAGTTACCATTTCATCGAGGACAAAATCATCGCTTTGGGAAGCGATATCGCCCGCCTGCGTCCGGGACAAGGAAATGAGATTACAACTTTCATCGACCAAACCGCATTGAACAGTCCGTTGACTTGGTGTGCGGGTGAAGAAATACAAACCGTAGAGCCCGGACAGTCAGTAAACCTCACACAGGAAATAAAAGATGTATGCTGGCTGCATCAAGGCAGCAAAGGGTATGTTATCTTACCGGTAAAACAACTGTCATTACAAATAAAGAGCGGTAAGGAAATAAATATCACCGACCGCACGATAGCTGATAAGAAACCGAATTTCATTATCGCCGTAAGCCATGGAGTGCAGCCCGGACAAAACCGGGATAACGCCTACCGTTACATACAGCTTCCTAACGTCAGTGCGGAAGAAATGCCGGAACGCGTGGAAGCCTTGTTGAAAGACCTGGAATTCACCATGCAAGACGGTGCCGCACATGCGGTATATTCCGATACGGACAAAACCTGGCAGTATGCTTTCTTCAAGCCGGGAAGCATTTCCGTAGGCAAAACCACGGTAACTTCCAATGATGTGGCACAGATTATGCTGCGTGATAATGGAGCGGAATGGGTATTGTCCGTAAACAACCCGATGCCGGACGGGCAGAAACAAACTCTGACTTTCAGCACATCCGCCAAATTGCCCGCCGGAACCTATACCTATCAAACCAAAGGCGTATACCCGCTCGAAGGCGAAACCGTTACGGTAACATCAGAAGGCAAAGGCAGCAAGGTTACGGTAGAATTGCCGGACAGCCGCGATGCAGCAAAATACAACTATCAATCGGACTTGTACGCAGCTACGCCGATAATAGTGAACATCCCCAAAAAGTAACATGAAGAAGTACTTAAAATAACGCACAATGAATAAACTATCCATAGTATGTTTGGCTGCTGCAGGATTATCATCCTGCACCGGCTCCAAAACAACGCAATCCGAGAGCGGAAACGCAGATAACAAATCCGCCCGCCAACCCAATATCGTAATCCTGCTGACCGATGACCAGGGATACGGCGACATGAAATGTTATGGCAGTCCGCACCTGCAAACTCCCAACCTGGACCGATTGGCTGCCGAAGGAACCCGTTTCACCAATTTCTACGCCGGAGCAGCCGCTTCCACCCCTTCCCGTGCCGCCTTGCTCACCGGACGTTACGCCGAGCGTGTAGGAGTACCGGGCGTAGTAGACGATACCTCGGAAAACGGTATCAAACGCAGTGAAATCACTCTGGCGGAATATTTGAAACAGAACGACTACGCCACAGGAATCGTAGGCAAATGGCATTTAGGATATCAGCCTGAATATCTGCCGCTGCGCCACGGCTTCACCGAATTCTTCGGTCTTCCCTATTCCAATGATATGTGGCCTTACCACCCGGCACCCGACCATGCCTATCCGGCGCTGCCGCTCTACGACAACGACCGTGTGATAGAATACAACGCTCCCGTCAACCAAATGACCACAAGACTGACCGAGCGTGCCATCCGGTTCATCAACGACCACAAGGCGGAACCGTTCTTCCTTTATCTGCCCTATACCCAGCCTCACGTGCCATTGGGTGTATCGGACAAGTTCAAAGGAAAATCCGGTGAAGGCCTTTATGCCGACGTAATCATGGAAATAGACTGGAGCGTAGGCGAAATCATGAAAACCCTGAAAGCCAACGGGCTGGACGAAAATACCATTGTCATGTTTACTTCCGACAACGGCCCGTGGCTGAGTTACGGTAATCACGGCGGCAGCAACGGCGGACTGCGTGAAGGCAAAGGAACTACCTTCGACGGCGGACAGCGCGTACCTTTCGTAGTCCGTATGCCGGGCGTAATCCCCGCAGGCAAGGTGAGCGACCAGTTCCTTTCCGCCCTCGACATCACGCCGACATTGGTAAACCTCACCCAATCGCAGATGCCCCGCATGAATAAATTCGACGGACAAGACGCTTGGGGTATCCTTACCGGAGAGGAAACAGGACACCGGCCTTTCTACTTTGTATACAACGGCGTAGTGGAAGCTCTGCGCGACGGAAAATGGAAATGCGTAGTTCCGCATAGCTACCGCATCGTAAAAACTCCCGGCAAGGACGGACTGCCCGGCGAACAGATTGCCAAAGGCGGAAACATCGGCCTTGCCCTCTTCGACATGGAAGCCGACCCCAAGGAAAGTAACGATATGGCAGCACAACATCCTGAAATCGCAGAGCAGATGTACGCCCGAATCAAAGAGTTCCAAAAAGAGATAGACGAAGAAATGAAACATCTTATAATTGAATAAAATACACTCGTATAAACAAAAACGAATCGTATCATGAAAAGACCCGTACTACTATTGGCATTAACCCTGCTGGGTTGCCAAAGTATCCTGACAGCCCGGCAAATGCACCCTCTTCAGGTGAAGGAGGTGCCCGCATGGGTGGCAAATGCCTTCACGGTGGCGCAAACACAATCGGAAGCCATGTACAACGAAGTTATGAAAACCGGACTGCTTCCACGCTCTATCCAACGGGGATTACAACCCAAAACAGACTGGACGGCAGGCTTCTTCCCCGGTACGTTATGGTATCTGTACACCTACACCGGAGAAGATACATGGAAAACGCGTGCCGAGAAAGCCACCGCCTTGATGGAAGGAGAACAGAACAATGCTTTCGACCATGACATAGGTTTCAAAATGTATTCATGCTTCGGAAACGGTTATCTGCTGACCGGAAACAAGGCCTACCGCCACATCATCTTCCGTTCTGCCAAAACGCTGACCTCGCGTTACTCGTACAAAACAGGACTTATCATGTCGTGGGAACCGGATGTAAAACGAGACTGGCTCTTTCCGGTCATCATAGACAACATGATTAACCTGGAATTACTGATGGAAGCCTACAAAATGTCCGGCGATACCACACTCAGGCATATCGCCGTCTCCCATGCGGACAAAACCATGAAATATCATTACCGCAAAAACATGTCCTGTCCGCATGTTGTGGACTACGAACCGGAAACGGGAGCCATGCGCAAGTACGATTGGAACAACGGTTCGGACGACACGGCGAACTCCACCTGGTCTCGCGGCCAATCTTGGGGACTCTACGGCTTTACGATGATGTATCGCGAAACCGGCGACAAGGATTTCCTTGCGCAGGCCGAGAAAGTGGCGAAGTACATAGCCTCGCGTCTGCCGGAAGACGGGATACCTTATTGGGATTTCGATGACCCGCGGCTGACCGGCATTGAAATGCCGGCAGTCAAGGACGAACACTATCTGAGACATACGCCTGTGCCGCGCGACGCTTCGGCCGGGGCGATAATCGCTTCGTCGCTTGTCGAACTGAGCGGCTATACCGATGACCGCAGAGGTGCCGAATGGCTCGGACTCGCGGAAAAAATTCTCAGGACTCTTTCATCGGAAGAATATCTTGCTGCCGAGGGTACACAGAACGGATTCATACTCAAACACAGTGTCGGAAATATGGCTAAAAATTCCGAAGTGGATGTGGCTCTGAGCTATGCCGACTATTATTATGTGGAAGCCCTGATGCGTCTGCGCAAGCTCCGCGCCACGCAGGGAGCGAGAGACCGTAAGCTGTGGGTCGATGTGATGACCGCGATTGCCCGTCCGGTGCTGGAGAACACCGCAAACGGGACTCTGCATGGCAATATGCCGTATGAATCGATAAATCAGATTGAACAGTCGCGCCGGGAGGTGTGTCAGCTTGAAGCATTCGGGCGCACGATGGTGGGACTGGCTCCATGGCTTGAACTTGGCGAGGACGAGACCGAAGAGGGTAGACTGAGAGGCGAATTTCTTAAGCTGGCCCGCAAGGCATACGCGATGTCTGCCGATCCCGCCAATCCTGACAAGCTGTGTTTTTTTCATAAAAACAACAAGCAGCCGCTTGTCGATGCCGCATACTATGCGCTTGGCTTGCTGACGGCCCGCAAAAATATCTGGGATAAACTGGATGAAAAGG
>CADFRV010000201.1 GCA_902836725.1 Muribaculaceae bacterium | reverse complement strand
ATGGTACATTGAAGATAGATTGTTGTATTCCGGTTTTAGCGGACAGCAATAATTTGTAATTTTGCATATATACGTATGTATCAGTAATTGTAAGGTTTCATCATTATGCGAAAAATAGAGAAATGCGATCCGGAGAAATACTCCCTGCTTGTAGGTATTTGGGAACGGGCGGTGCGTGCCACGCATGATTTTCTGAGTGAAAAGGACATTCAGGAGATAAAAGCGGAGTTGATAGCGGGGTATTTTCCTCAGGTGGAGGTGTTTGTGCTTGAAGATGACAGATACGGGAATGTAGGGTTCATCGGTATTCTCGGCAGCAAAATCGAGATGCTGTTTGTGGACACTCCATATCATGGCCATGGCTACGGCACAAAACTGATAGAGTTCGCGATCAGCAACGGGGCGACGGCAGTCGACGTAAACGAGCAGAACCCATTGGCCGCGGATTTTTACATGAAAAGGGGATTCCGTATAATAAGCCGTGATGAGACTGACGACGCCGGACGCCCTTTCCCCATCCTTCACATGGCTTTGGATAGCCACGCCTTATGAAACAGGGCATAAAAAAATTGATTTGTCTCACGACAAACCAATCTTAGTTAACCTTAAATCTAATACCATGAAAAACACGTTGCAAAGGTAATAGCTTTTTGCGGCCCAGTCAAGTGTTTTGTAATAAAAATGACGGTGTATTAACAATATTTTGCATCTTATGGCGGTTATTGCCTGTTTGAGAGAGCAAATTGCCTGGAAAGATACGCTTTTGTTGACGTTTTGTCAGTTTTATGCATTTGGCATATCGCATATCAGCCGGAAGTCGTTTTAACTCTTGTAAACAGAGCGCATGCAGCAGGAGAGGGGACATGAAAAAGCGCTGTGCCGGATTGCCGACACAGCGCCTGATACGTTGTATGTGGTGGAGAGATTATTTTTTCTTACGCTCGCCGTAGCGTGAGAGGAATTTGTCCACACGGCCTGCGGTGTCCACGAGCTTCTGCTTGCCTGTGAAGAAGGGGTGTGAGGAGCTGGTGATTTCAAGTTTTACGAGGGGATAGGTAACGCCATCGATTTCAATGGTTTCCTTAGCAGCTACAGTTGAACGGGTGATGAAGATTTCCTCGTTCGACATATCTTTGAAAACTACTTCGCGGTAATTGGAAGGATGGAGGTCTTTTTTCATTTTATTGTGATGTTATTTAATTACTTGGGAAGCACCGCTGGTAGGGCGGCATATAGTAATGGCTTGCAAAGGTACGCATTTATCCCGAACCTGCAAAACTTTTTTCAGGAATCTTTTATCCTCCAGGCATGTGAGGCCTGCGGCGAGGGGAAGAGCGTGGCGGTTCAGTTGTTGTGCGCCACTTTTTTGCCGTCGCTTTTGGAGGGCACGAGTTCGAAGTAATCGATGTCGGGCATGAAGTAGTCGGCATCGTAGAAACGGATCTTGTTGACGCCGGGTTTGAGTGTCACGGTCACGGTGACGGTTTTCACCTTGTCGTATCCGCCTGAGTTCACAACGCATTTTGTCACGAATTCGCCGTTGACATCGATCTTTATGGCGCGGTCGTCGGCAGTGAGGTAGGCGATGGTGAGGTCATATTTTCCGCCGTCGCGGCTGTATACGTCGTCAAAACTCAGGTCGTTCTCGTTCTTGTATCCGAGCCATCCGGCCTTGTAGCCTCCCGAGCATGCATCGTCTTTAATATATATGCCTGTGCGCATCACCTCGTTGTTGGCAAGCTCCTGATAGTCGCTGATGTATCCGCTCTCAGCCTCGTAGCGCACCCTTTCCAGACGGTCCTGTGCGGTGGCCTTATATACGGCGGTGCCGTGTGCGGGCACTGTCAGGCGGTATTTCGAGGTCACGTTGCCCAGATCCTTGTGCTCGAAAAGATCGCGCAGTGTCACGTCGCCTCCAAGCTCGAGTTTCTCAAAATCAAGTGTGACGGTGCGTGAATTGTCGTTAGGATTGTATACGGCTATGGCGCGTGTGTTGCCGAAGCGTGTCTCGATATCCTTTACCAGCACATAGCATCCGTTGACCTTGTATGCCACGTATGCCTGCAGATGGAGCGGATCCTGGTTGAGCGCTATCAGTTCGGTGTTTGTCAGGAGGTCTATGGTCTCCTGTTTCATATTGCGCATGTCGCATCCCACAAGGAGGGGAGAGCTCATTATGCACCACATGGCGAAGTGGGTGCGGTCTTCGGTGGGTGTCATGCTGCGTCCTACTTCGAGCATGTCCATGTCGTTGTAGTGTCCGTCGCGGCAGTATGCCGACAGGTACAGGTTTTCGTCAAGGATGCTTCTTACAGATTCCCAGGCGTCGTATATGTCGGCTGTCGTGCGCCATGAGTCGGCAATGCCGCTCACCCAAGTTCCGGGGTACGCCCATCGGCAGATGTTGAACTGTATGTCGTCGCGTCCGCAATTCTTTATCGCGTCCGCGATTTTGGTGTATTGTGCCTTGTCGTCAAGGTTCTTGTGCATGCCGCCGCAGTAGTCTACTTTTATGAAATCGTAGTTCCAGTCGATGAAGTATGTGTGGCAGTCCTCTTTCTCGTGGCGGAAGAGGCCGACGTTCAGTCCGTAGGGGTCGCGGTTCTGCGAGCCGCATGTGTTGTCACCGGCGTCGGAGTAGATGCCGGCTTTCAGCCCCACGCTGTGTATGTAGTCAGACACGGCACGCATGCCGTTGGGGAACTTGGCGGTGTCGATGATGAGAGTGCCGTCTTCTGCGCGTCCGTTCCAGAAACCGTCGTCGATGTTGATGAACTTGTATCCGGCGTCCTTAAGCCCGGTGGAGACCATGGCGTCGGCCTGCTCCTTTATGAGCTGCTCGCTGATGTTGAGGCCATAGGTGTTCCATGAGCTCCATCCCATAAGCGGGGTGCGCTGTGCCTGGGCGTTGGTGAGGAAGGTCGCGGCCAATACACCGAATGCTGCGGCTGCAAATACTTTTTTCATGGCAATTGATAAACGATTAGTTTGGTAAATGATGGTTTGAAGAAACAAAGTTACGAAATAATTGTCATCTTCATACAGTCTGCGCACAGATTATTTACCGTGTAATTCCGGGTTATCATATATTGCTGACACCCCGGCTATCGCATCCGCAGAATCAGCGTATTGCTTACAGATACTCTCGCAAAAAATCGTTAGCTTTGTAACCGGATTTGTGTGTAAAAATTATGACTGACAATTTCAATTCATATATCGAAAGTCCGTCGGCTGATTTCTGGCTGGATCTGTGTCTGCGCGAAGGTGTGCTGAGGCATTTCGACAAGGGGGAGGATTTCTTTACCGAAGGGCAGGTGGCCAGGTATTTCGGGTACATCAAATCGGGCACATTGAAATATGTGGCATACGGCGAGGAGGGCACCGAGCATGTGATCGGTCTGGAGTTTGCCGGCGAATTCGTGACCGATTTCCCTTTTTCGTTCCGAGGCCAGAAAGCGCGGTCGTCTGTTGTCGCCGAGACGCCATGCGAGATCTATTGCCTTTCCACCGTCGCTCTGGGTGAAAGGATGAAAACCGACCCGGTGCTGAAAGAGATGGTGATGATCGGTACGGAGGCGGTATTCTCCACCGTTTATGACCGTTACAAGGATTTGCACATCAAGACGCCACAGCAGCGCTACAACGACCTGATTTCTCGGCATCCGGATCTCTTTTCGCTTTTCCCGCTGAAAGACATAGCCTCTTTCCTCAACATAACGCAGACACATCTCAGCAGATTACGGAAAAACATTTGATGTGTTCCGGCGCTTTTCAACATTTGTTGAAGCCGTTTGCAACCAGCGGCGGTAATTTTGCGTCAGAATAGAAAATGGAAACCGTAATGAAAACACTGCTTACAATCTTACTCGTAATTTTCTGTGTATTATGTGCAATCGCCGAGCCGCAGGACTCCATTTCGGTGCAGGAACTGCAGGAAATTGTCATTGAGGCTCCCAAAGTGATACGTAAAGCCGATATGGATGTCTACCACCCTTCCCGAAGCGCGGTGGATAATTCCAAAAACGGCATGCAGCTGCTGAACAACCTTATGATTCCGACGCTGGCCGTGAACGATGCCCTCGGCACGGTAACGGCTGCCGGACAGACAGTGCAGCTGCGCATCAACGGACGTGAATCAACTGTCGACCAGGTGAGGGCGCTCCTGCCCGAAACCATCAGGCGAGTGGAGTGGATCGATAACCCCGGCCTGCGTTACGGAGGTGCCACCTATGTGCTCAACTTCGTCGTGTCGAACCCTGCTCTGGGCGGCTCGTTTCAGGGGCAGGCGCGCCC
Source organism: Muribaculaceae bacterium (assembly GCA_902836725.1). Classification (GTDB taxonomy): domain Bacteria; phylum Bacteroidota; class Bacteroidia; order Bacteroidales; family Muribaculaceae; genus UBA7173. The sequence continues at coordinate 337 of CADFRV010000201.1, read as the reverse complement.
TGCCCTCAATCAGGTATGGGGATTTTATATGGCCGATGCCAAATTCAATACCGGTCCGTCGCAATGGGAAGCAGGGGGCAATTTCAAACTGACCGAAAATCTGAAGACCCACCGCGATTATACTGAAACGATTACCTATGCCGACGGCGCTTCCCTTACCCGCAGTGAGACATCGCGCGGCGGATCGCTGGATAATTCCATGGCAAACGCATGGGCTTCCTACAATTACATCAAGCCCGACACCACGGTATTCATGGCCGAGGTGGGGTTATGGCAGAACATTACCGACAAATTCAATTACCGCGGACTCCTGTCGCTCAGCAATGGTTCGGACGAC
>CADFRV010000200.1 GCA_902836725.1 Muribaculaceae bacterium | reverse complement strand
TCTCCTCATCAGTCGTGTAGCCCGCTACACTCCTTCTTCGTCAAGAAAAATCTTCTGAAAATTTTCCTCGAACAAACATTAAAATAATTTTGAACAGTTACTTAGTTTTGCCACTCCGATTAATTTCCCTAAATTTGTCCGGCAAAGTTTTAGTACAAATACAGAAGTAATTTTACCCTGCATGAGTTCCCAGTCAAAACCGTATACATTCGACCGGGTGGTGAGAATGCTGATCACCATAGTGGTTTTCGGTGCCATAATCTGGCTTATAGACGTACTCAAGGATGTGCTGCTCCCTTTTCTGGTGGCATGCCTCATAGCCTATCTGTTTGAGCCGTTCGTACAGTACAACCGTCAGCTGCTGCGGCTTAAGGGAAGAATAGTTGCTATTTTCGTCACGCTTTTCGAGGCCATATTCCTCTTCGGGATGCTCTGCTACTTCTTTGTGCCGTCGGTGCTTGTGGAGATACGCCACATGGGCGAGCTGTTCCAGCACTATTCCAACACCCAGATCTCCATCAAGTATTTTCCTCCCGAACTTCACGACTGGCTGCGGCGCAGCATCGACTTCGAACAGCTTGCGAAGAAACTGGCGAACCAGGATATGAACACCCTCATAGACAAGGCCATGATTTTCATTCACGGCGGCCTGCACGTGGTGCTCGCCATAGTGGGATGGCTCATCGTGTTCCTCTATGTGATATTCATAATGCTTGACTATGACAGGCTTATGCTCGGATTCCGGCTGATGGTGCCCCCGCGTTACCGCAAGATCACTTACAAGATAGGACGCGACATAAAGAACTCCATGAACCATTATTTCCGCGGACAGGCACTGATCTCATGCTGCGTGGGGGTGGTTTACTGCGTAGGTTTTTCATTGGCGGGACTTCCGCTGGCCGTGGTCATCGGCCTCTTCACGGCAGTGCTTTTCATGATACCCTATTGCCAGTATCTGTCGATAATCCCCGTGACACTTCTCTGCCTAGTGGACTCTGCAAGCGGGGCCGCTGATTTCTGGACCATGTGGTGGGAGTGTATCGCCACATTCGCCGCCGTGCAGGTGATCGGCGATCTCATACTCACACCCCGCATCATGGGGAAAGCCATGGGGCTAAATCCGGCCATCATACTTCTGTCGCTGTCGATCTGGGGCACGCTTCTCGGATTCATCGGCCTGATAATCGCACTGCCGCTCACCACCCTGCTGCTGTCGTATTACGAACAGTATGTGATAATGCGCAACAACCACGAGACGCCGGCGCAACGGCGCAAGGAGGTAAAGGAGATCAAGGATATGACTATGATCGACTGACAGCCGCCACAACGCATACAGAACGGCAGCCCGGGGGTCACTCGAAAGCTGCCCGGCGCCAACGTTCCATCATGGCCGTCATGTCGTCGGGCACAGGGCAACTGAAAAACATCTCTTCTTTTGTGACCGGGTGCACGAAACCGAGCGTGCGGGCATGCAGCGCCTGCCGCGGACACACATCGAAACAGTTCCTGACAAACTGGCGGTATTTCGCCGAAGTGGTGCCGCGCAATATCTCGTCGCCACCATAACGGGCATCATTGAACAGAGGATGCCCCGTGTGCATCATATGCACGCGTATCTGGTGTGTGCGCCCTGTCTCGAGCACACATTTCACCACCGACACATATCCCAGGCGCTCTATCACCTCGTAATGCGTCACGGCATGTTTCCCCACCTCGTCACCCTCGGGAAACACCGCCATGCGCAGCCTGTCCTTAGGATCACGGGCTATGTTGCTACGTACAGTGCCCTGTTCGGGCGAAAGGGTGCCCCACACCACAGCCACATATTCGCGTTTTGTGGTCTTGTTGAAAAACTGACGCCCAAGATCGGTCTTGGCGTCGGGTGTCTTTGCCACGACCAGAAGGCCGGAGGTGTCTTTGTCGATACGATGCACAAGCCCCATGCGAGGATCGCTCGCGTCATAATCGGGATTGTTGCGGAAATGCCATGCCAGCGCATTCACAAGCGTGCCGCTGTAGTTGCCGTGCCCCGGATGCACCACAAGCCCTGCCGGCTTGTTCACCACCAGCACATAATCGTCCTCATATACTATATCCAAAGGGATATCCTCGGCTATGACCTCGAACTCATGGCGCGGACGGTCCATCACTATCGAGATCACATCATCTGGCTTCACCCGGTAATTAGATTTCACCGGCTTGCCGTTCACAAGGATGCAGCCGGCCTCGGCGGCCTGCTGTATGCGGTTGCGGGAAGCCTTCTGCATGTGATCAACCAGAAATTTGTCGACCCTCAGAAGCTGCTGCCCTTTGTCGGCTACGAATCTGAAATGCTCATACATGCCGTTGGCGTCAGGGGTCTGCTCCCCTTCCCGCACATCGTCGTCGGCATAAAGATCCACTTCATCATCGATAGCGTCGTTATCGTAAACTGGGTCCTGCATGGGAATCATTCTATATTGAGTTCCTCGATTACATCGTCGATAGCCACCGTGTCAACCTCGGCACCCGGTTCCTCCTCTATGCCGGTGCCTACCTCCAGGGTCACCACGGCCGAAACCGGAATGCGTGCCCCGGGCTGCAGGGAAACACCGTTGAATTTGGCGCCGAGCACAAGGCCGTCATATTCCGATACAACCGGAACCTCACGCACCTCCTTTATTCCCAGACCCTGGAACATTGATTTCGCCTGCCTTACCGATGCGTTATAAAAATCGGGAACAGTAATAAGTTTGGGCGAGAAAGCCACGATAGTCAGATATACCGATCCCCCTTTCTTTATTTTCGCTCCGGGAATAGGCATCTGCTCCACCACCGTGCCGGGACGGGTATAGGCGTCGAACACCGAGTCTGACAGCACCGGGCGCAGACCCGCCAGATCCACATTGCCTGCGGCATTGACATATGTCTGCCCCTTCACGTCGGGCACCATGCGCTCCTCCCCGTGGAATGTCCAGTAATCCAGAAACAGCAGCAGGAGCCAGACAGTGACACAGGAGGCCACACATATGTACAGGAAATTCATCAGCACCGGATGGCGTTTGCGGAAACCTGTCTTGTTTTTCATATCGTAGTCCTCATCATCACGGCGCGATCCGCGGCGGCGCGGCGCCTCGTACCCGTCATACTCATCTTCGTCGTAACGGTCATCGTAGCGTGCATCCTCCCGGCGGCGTGTGCGTCCGCCGTCGCGCACGGCGAAATCGTCGGCCCAGTCACGGTCGCGCTGTCCGCGCTGCGTGCCTCGCCCGTAATCGCCGAATTCCCTGTTGTCGAAATCTATATCGCGGCGTTGCGCGCGGCCAGATCCGCCCCTGCGCGGGGTGTCGTCGTACCCGCGGCCGTAGCCGTCTTCTTCTTCATAATCTCTCATGCCGCAAAATTACGAAATTTTACCGTTTCATATCCCCGGGGCACAGCACATGCGGGGTTATTTAACAAATATTTTGGCGGCCACGCCCTATTTTAGAAGTAAATGTATTAACTTTGTGGCTTGAAAAAGAATTTCCATCAGGAATACCGTTTATGCGCAATCACCTAATAAGCCGCTTATTGATGGTTCTTGCAGGCATACTGATGCTCGCTTCATGCGGAGAGTATCAGCGTGCCCTCAAAAGCCCTGACCCTAATTATAAGTTCGAATTCGCCAAACGCGCATTCGAGCAGAAGCGTTACGTGCAGGCATATACCCTGCTAAAAGATGTTGTCACACAGCTGAAAGGCTCCGACAAGGCCGAAGAGTCCATGTATCTGCTCGGGCTGAGTTACTACGAGAACAAGGAGTATCCCGATGCGGCTGCGTATTTCAAGGCCTACTATCAGCGTTACCCGAAAGGCAAGTTCACCGAACTGGCACGCTACTATGCAGGCTACGCATATTACCTCGACTCGCCCGAACCGCAGCTCGACCAATCGGGCACCATCAAGGCCATCGAGGAGCTCCAGGGATTTCTTGACTATTTCCCACGGTCCGATAAAGTGACACTGGCGCAGAACGCCATATTCGAAATGCAGGACAAGCTCACTCTCAAGGAACTGCAGAATGCCCTGCTGTATTACAATCTCGGCACATACCTCGGAAACAACTACGAGAGCGCCATTATCACAGCCAAAAACGCCATAAAGGAGTACCCCTACTCCAAATATAAGGAGGAACTTGAGATGCTGGTGCTCAAAGCCCGCTTCCAGGAAGCCGATCTTTCGGTAGACGAGCGAAAGGCCGAGCGTTTCCGCGACGTGATCGAACCCAACGGCGTCGAATACTCCGTGGACAACTACAGGCTCATCGACAGGACCGACGACAATCGCGACGTTTCCGGCGAGTTCGAAATCACTTGGGACAAGGCGTCGTACACAGTGTCGGCCGCTCGTTCGGCTGACAAGGGCGCTATGCCCATGGACCATGTCTACGAGTTCAGCTTCGACGTGACCGTGTCGAAGCCCTCCGACTTCCAGCAGGTCAAAGACCATGCGTGGGGCCAGTGGAACCACGAGCCCGAGGCCGACGCCGGAAAGAAACAGTTCGATACGTGGCGGCCGAATCCTGACAAGAGCTGGATCCGCCTGAACGCGAAGGGCCAGTGGGAGGCGGTCATCGACCCGAAGGAGACCAACCGGACCGGCGCCGACGATATGACGCT
>CADFRV010000199.1 GCA_902836725.1 Muribaculaceae bacterium | reverse complement strand
AATTCTTAAAGAAGATGGTTTGTGAAGACATTAAAGAAAAAGTTTAAATGACTTCGATGATTTGATTCTGTTGACGGATCAAATATATAGCCTGCTGCAAAGCCATGGAGATCGCATATGCAACATCGTTATTGTGAAAGAAAGAAATATGAACTTCGCACATGCAATAATTAAAGTTCTTTAACGTTAATATATTGCAGCATCGGAAGCTACAGGCCGACGGAATTCCGTAGCTCACAGTCAGCCCAATGAAACGCGATTGCAATACCTTATGCAGAAAGCCATTAAGCGTATATTTGATGTGATCTTCGCACTGCTTGTATTAGCGGTGCTTGCGCCCGTATGGATTGTGCTGGCCATATGGATTGCCGTCACTTCCCCAGGAGGGGTGTTTTTCCGTCAGAAACGCACCGGCTACAAGGGGCGCGAATTCGATATGCTCAAATTTCGCTCAATGTATATCAACCGGGAGGCGGATACCCTCCAGGCTACCGGAAACGATCCGCGTATCACACCTGTTGGGCGTTTCCTCCGCCGGTCCTCTCTCGACGAGTTGCCGCAGCTCTGGAATGTAGTGATCGGGGATATGTCGGTTATCGGCCCCAGGCCACACATGCTTTCGCATACCGACTATTACGCTCCCCGTATCCACGATTACATGCGTCGCCATGACATGCGCCCCGGTCTTACCGGATATGCCCAGGTGAAGGGGTTCAGAGGAGCCACCCCCACAATAAAGGATATGGAGAACCGCGTGCGCGCCGATCTGGAATATGTGGATAAATTCTCCCTCTGGCTTGATGTGAAGATCCTCTTCCTCACCGTGTGGAAGATGCTTACGCTCAAGCTGTGAAAGGGCTGGCGCAGAGTGCGCCGTTTGTCGTTTTTTGTATTTCGCTCAAGACAGATATATGGATATTAGTATTTTCGGACTTGGTTACGTCGGCTGTGTTGGAGCCGCATGTTTCGCACACATGGGTCACAATGTGATCGGTTGCGATGTCTCTGTCGACAAAGTGGCGCTCATCAACGCCGGGCGTCCCACGATTATAGAGCGCGACATTGAGGAGCTGTGCCGCGAGGGACATGAGGCCGGCCGACTGCGTGCCACCACTGACGCCGCCGAGGCGGTGGCGCATACCGATATCTCGTTCATTGCTGTCGGCACACCCTCCACCCCGCACGGCCATCTGAATCTCGACTACATACATGATGTGGCGCGCCAGATAGGCACCGCACTCCGCGACAAGGATACTTTCCATATCATCGCCATACGTTCAACCGTATTCCCCGGCACAAACGAGCATGTGGGGGAGATCATCGAGGAGGTCTCGGGAAAGAAACGCAATGTGGATTTCGCGCTTGTGTCAAATCCCGAGTTTCTGCGCGAGGGTACCTCTGTCCACGACTTTCTCAATCCCCCTCTCACACTCATCGGCACCGATTCGCCGCGTGCCGCCGAGGTGTTTGCAGAGCTTTACAAGCCTCTGCCGGGAGAGTTCATCTCTACAGAGGTGCGTGTGGCCGAGGTGATGAAATATGTCAACAATACATTCCATGCGCTCAAGATAGTGTTCGGCAATGAGGTGGGGGTGATCTGCAAGGCGCTCGGCATAGATTCGCACAAGGTGATGGATATTTTCTGCCGCGACCGTCAGCTGAACATCTCCCCATATTATTTCAAGCCGGGGTTCGCTTACGGCGGATCATGTCTGCCGAAAGACTCGAAGGCTTTCCGCACCCTTGCGCGCGACAATTATGTGGATACCCCCGTCATAAACCATATTGCCGAGAGCAACGAGCTGCAGAAGCAGCGTGCCACACAGCTCATAATGAGCATAGGCAAGCGTAAAGTGGCCATACTCGGTCTGAGCTTCAAAGCCGGTACCGACGATCTGCGCTGTTCGCCCATCGTGGAGGTGGTGGAAGCGCTCCTCGGTAAAGGATACGAGATCTCCATATACGATAAAAATGTGAAAGTGAGCCAGCTCACCGGCACAAACCGCCAGTTTATCCTTGACAAGATACCTCATCTCCACCATCTTGTCAGCGACAATCTCGACGCCGTGGCCTCGGCCGCCGATGTACTTGTAGTTACAAACAAGGAACCGGAGTTCGCCGACATCCCCTCGCGTTATCCCGGTAAGGTGATCGTGGATCTGGTGCGCGCATGGGACACTATCGACTACGACGGCCATTACGAAGGTCTCTCCTGGGCAGCCGTCAACGTGAATCCCGCCCAGCAGTCCCCCATCGCCTCCGACTTCGCCCATACCGATTTTTGAAAATTAGAAGTAAGAAATTAAGAAATTGAGAAATTAAGAAATAGAGAAATAAGAAATTAAGAGGGATCAGAGTTTTCATTGCCTTATTATGAAAACTCTGATTCCTCTTATTTCTCTGATAACACTTTTCCCGGTCTTATTTCTTAATTTCTCAATTTCTCATTTCTCAATTTCTCAATTTCTTATTTCCATTCTTGCTTGACTTCTAATGCTCTTACTTCTTATTTCTTTTTTATGCAAGCTCCAGCTTGCATAAAACTCCTCCAGTTCCTCGTCGGGTTCTATGCCGGCAAACTGCGGGCACTCCTGCCTGATGGCGTGCAGGGCGATGGCGCGGGTCATAAGGATGTCGTCGTGATGCCCTTTGCGAGCGCCGTAGCTGCCGTTGGGATGAAGCTCGTAGACCGACAGTTCATGGCAGGCCTCCATGTCGCGTTCCTCATAGGTGCCGTCGCGCACAGCCCCTATCAGTTCGGTGATTATCATCTGCTTGGTGGCACGGTTTGTGTGGAATCCCGGGCGTGGCACTCCGCCCACTTCCGTCCCCATCCGGTAATAAAGGTTTGAATAATGCTCACATAGCTCCTGCAGTATGTACTGTCCCTGGTCAGGTGCCTCGCTTTCGAGAGTATTGCTTTCGAACACAAGCATCCCCCGGTTGTAGTAAGTGGCGATGGCGGCAGCTTTCCAGGTGAGCAGGTCGTGGTCGGTGTGTCCTCTCCACTGCGCCACTACCCGGGGATGCGCGCACTGTTCCAGCACCGCTATCACGCTCCAGTCGGAGTTCAGGCTGCGGCCACCCACATCCACCGCTATCATATAGCGGCGGTCATGGGCGGGATGTTCCCATATGCAGAGACGTCCTGTGCTGTCGGGCGTGAAACGCAGCCCCGACAATGCCCGCGATCCCACCACCGCGCCCCCTGCGGCGGCCAGTTCACCACGGGCTATCGGCTCGCGGCAGAGCCGGCTCATCCGTTCCACAGCCTCGGTAGCGAATACATTGTTTCCGGTATTTGCGAATGCCTCGTGGGGATTCGAGGGATATTCGGCCATCATGGCCTGGTGGTCGGCATACTCCCGCCGTTTGCGGTGGTACCAGCAGAGGCTTTCAAGTGTCGCCCCCTCCTCCCACAGATTCCTCTCGTAAGCGTCGAGGCTCTGCCACAGGCGCCTGGCATCTTTCACCGGCGCGGTGTATATGTCAATCTCATGCCATGGCACGAAAACCGCCATCTTGTCGCTCTTACCGTTCTCGCTCCTCACCCATTCGGAGTGGAAGAAATTGCCCATGCCGTTGGCGGTGGATTCATACACGATCAGTGTGTCGGGTTCAGTAGCTATGGCGCCGCATATGGCTCTCACGAAATCGGCCGGCGTGCTTTTGGGTGTGTCTTTCCAGAATGCCACCTCCGACAGATGCGCCATCGCGTAGTCGGCGCCACGTATCGAATCCTGACGTTCCGAGGACCCTATTGTCACGCGGCATCCGCGTCCGGCAATCTCCCTTATCATTTCCTGCCCTTCGAAACGTGTCAGGCGCGGCTCGCTGTCACCCTCCCACAGTTCCGCAGGATAATTGGCAAGCATGGTCGAGTACATTCCCCTGATGTTGGCGCTCGCACGCGCCACATGGGCGCATATCAGCGAATGCCAGTGGCGCACTCGGGTGCATTGTATCCAGGCCATGTACATCTGCACCAGAGTGCTTCCGCCCCATTGGCGTGCCTTGAGCATGATGATGCGTATCGGTTCCCCTGCCAGACGTTTCTCCTCCATCATGGCCAGCACACGCCTCTGCGGCCTGTTGAGCCTGAACGGCACCAGGCGCGACGAGCGTTTGTCTTTAATCTTCACGCAGGTGAATGCCCAGTATTCGAAGTCGTGCCTGCATCTCAGTCTCACCCATTCCAGGCGGCTCTTCACACCCTTGTATTCAGCCGAGGCATGCATCTCGGCGGGTATATACTCGTAGCGGTTGAGTGTCAGCTCCCTGTCCCTTATCCGTTTGCGCCTCAGGCGCATGTCGGGATGTCCCCACCCGAAAGCGCCTGCCCCGGTCCCAGGATTATATTCCTCCTCCTCTTTCCTGATTGCCTCGTTACGGCGCCGGTTCTCCTCCTCTATGCGTGTCAGAATATCTGTTTTCTCCTCTTTGCTCTCCATATCGCTTCTTTTTCCGCAAAATTACTGCCCCTCTCCACGCTCCTCACTCCCTGTTTTGCGAAAAAAGCTATAGGGTGTGTCATAATGGCCCATCTGGGTCGTCGCCTGAGGGATTCGGGTTCGGTCATTGACCTCAGTCAACTCCCGTCACCCTCACCCTCAGGCTCCTACCATCTGGAACCATTCTGAC
>CADFRV010000198.1 GCA_902836725.1 Muribaculaceae bacterium | reverse complement strand
TTTTGTGGCAGGGATGAGGCCGGCCAATGTGCCAAGTATGATGAATGTACCCATGATTATCATGGCCTGTTCCGGCTGCATCTGGAATCGCGGAGTTGATATTTCGTTTGTAGTGAGATATTGGGTTATTCCGAGGACTGCCGTGGCGAAGCATATGCCGGCTGTGCCTGCGACTGCCGTGAGCATTATGCCTTCCGATAATATCTGTATTATGATATCCGAAGGTCTGGCACCGATTGCACGTCTTATGCCGATCTCCTGTGTGCGTTCTTTTACAATCACCCACATTATGTTGCCTATGCCGATAACTCCGGCGAGCAATGTGCTGAATCCGATAAAGAAGGCCAGCAGCGACACCCCCATAAAAAGGTTGTCGACCATTTCAAACCGTTCGGATACATCGAAAATGTCGCATGCGGAAATATCGTTGGGCGCGATGCTGTGCCTTACGAAAAGCAATCGTTTTATCTGAGGTTCGAGATCCGATATCTTCACTCCATCTTTAGCTACGAGCATTATCACATCCACGGTGTTGCCGCGGTGGAAGGCACGGCGGTATGTGGAGCTTGGCAGCATCACGGATTCATCGATGCGTGAACCCATATTTATCTCGGTGGTCTGTCCCGCAACTCCGATTATGCTGTATGATATGCCGTTGACAAGTATGTCTTTGCCGAGCGGAGAAGGATCGCCGGGATAAAGTTCATTGATAATCTTTTGCCCGACAACGGCCACTTTGCGTTCAAGCGAGACATCGGCCTTGTTGATGAACCTGCCGCTGTAGATGGTTGGAACCATCACGTCGCAATACTCCGGGGAGGCACCGTTCACATTGCCTGAATATGAATATTTCCCGTTTCGGAAACTGACCCCGTAGCTTGTGTATTGTTCTGTGACTGTTTTCAGTCCGGGAAAAGCCTCGCGCATGCGTTCCATGTCGGTCACGTCAAGGTTCCAGGATCGTCCTTTCTGATGTCCTTTGTAAGGTAGGGAGGTGGAACTGGTGAAGACTATGGCACTGTTGGTGGCGAATCCGTCGAAATTCCTCATAAGCATGTCTTTGGCTCCCCTGGCTCCTCCGAGCAGTATGGCGAGCATGGCTGTTCCCCAGAAAATGCCGAATCCGGTGAGAAACGTGCGCGTCTTGTTTCTGGCGAGTGTCGCGCCGATCTCTTTCCAGTTTTCTATATCGAATATTGTAAGTTTCATGTGCGGAATATGTTATTCGTCTCTTAGAGCCTCTACCGGTTTTACTTTAATTGCTTTTAATGCCGGAAATAGCCCGGCGAATGCACCTGCTACAATGAGGACTATTGTCACCTGTATGGCTATTGAGATGCTGACTGTAGGGTTCTTTATGAAATCACTGTCTCCGAATGCCATATCAAGAATCTGCATGACAGCTGTACCAAGCACAATACCGATATACCCGAACAATATGGTAATAGCCACACTCTCGGCTATTACCTGTATGAGGATGGAACGCGGGCGCGCGCCGATGGCACGTCTTATTCCGATCTCGTGAGTGCGTTCTTTGACGGAGACGAACATGATGTTACTGATACCGACTACGCCGCTTAGCAGTGTAAGAAGGCCGAGTATCCAAATTGATGTGGTCAATATATTCATTCCGGCCATTCCTTTCATCCCTTGCGAGAACTGGTTCCAGATCCATACAGCGCTTTCGTCATCGGGATTGAAGTCATGTCTGGCGGCAAGTGTCTTGCGAAGCTCTTTCTCGGCATTGTTGCCGTCTTCCTCGGTGGAGACATTTTTCAGAAGCACGCTCACGCTTCCGAGGCGGTCGTTATTGCCGGCAAGCATTTTGGCGGTAGTGAAGGGTATGTAGATATTGCGGCTCCAACGCGACGTATACACTCCGATCACCTTGAATGAGAGGCCGCTTATATTAACATATTTGCCGAGACCGTCCTCGTCGGGGAACAGACGTTGCTCATCCCGTTCTGACATCACTACGACTTTTGCCTGTGTCGACATGTCCCTGTCATTGATGAAACGTCCTTTGGCCATTGTCTTGTTGCCTCCCGACGAAATGAACTCCGAAGGATATACACCTACATAGCTTGAGGAAATGGAGCGGGTTCCGGCTGTGATCGTGGGGTTGTTGCCGTAAATAGTTGAGTTCGCTTCAGACACGAAGTCGTCATTTTCTGTCTCTATCTGGGTTATATCGCCGGATTTCAGAGGGATGTCGCGCCCTTCACGATAGCCGTGGTATGGTTTTGATGTGCGCCCTCCCCAGATATTGATTTTTTGAGAGCCGGGTTTCATGACCTCTTCCCGGAATGAGTTGGTGACCCCGTTTCCCATTCCGAGCAAAACGATGAGCATGAAGATGCCCCATGCCACGGCAAAGCCTGTAAGGGTGGTGCGGAGTTTGTTGTGTTGGAGGGTCTGTAATATTTCGTGAAATAGATCGAACACTTGTTGCGTGAATTGAGGGTTTGGGTAACAATGGAGATTAAAGACGATGGAATCTGACGCGACTGATGCAGCAGATAGTCAGAGTATCACGCCGTCGGAGATGCGGATAAGCCGGTCTGTCTGGTTTCCCACGCCCGGATCATGTGTCACGATAATTGTGGTTATGCCGTCCTGCCGGTTAAGTTCCTTGAACAGTCCCATCACTTCCTGTGACGTTTTGCTGTCGAGCGCACCGGTTGGCTCGTCGGCAAGTATTATCGCCGGATTGGTTATAAGTGCGCGTGCTATGGCCACGCGCTGTTTCTGACCTCCTGAAAGCTCTCCCGGAAGATGGTGCGACCTGTCGGCCAGACCAAGTTTCTCAAGCTGTTCCATCGCCAGAAGATTGCGTTTCTTTCTACCGACACCTTGGTAAAACAGTGGCAATGCCACGTTTTCTACCGCATTCTTATAATTGATCAGATTGAACGACTGGAATACGAAACCTATCATCTTGTTTCGGTATTCAGCTGCCTTGTTTTCCGAAAGGTTTTTGATCAGAGTGCCGTCAAGGCAATATTCTCCAGTATCGTAATTGTCCAATATACCGAGAATATTCAGCAGAGTGGATTTTCCGGAACCGGAAGCGCCCATGATCGATACGAGTTCCCCCTTGGCAATTTCGAGATTTATGCCTTTGAGCACATGGAGCGGCACTGCGCCGGGATATGTCTTGTTTACATCCTTCAAAGAAATCATACTAATGTTTCAGAGTGTCAGCGCAGCCTATGCGGATGCGCATTTATGTTGTTAGATTGTTTTGCGGAGAGTGTTAAGGCAGTTTATCAAGTGTTATTATGATAATGACATTCGTTAGACGAAAATGTATGCCATAAAGTTGCAGGAAGCCTCAAGTTTTTTAATCATCCTCTTGCCTATTTAAACTCTAATGCGTAAATTTGCGTTATAAAAGCAAAGGGAGAACGGAGGTTCCCCTTCCCAGCCAATGAAATTATGCCACACCAAAGTTGATTGGGAAACTCATCAAATTTTTATGAAATGCCGAGACTAACTCTGCTTCCTGATGGCGGGCCCCATTCTCTTCATGAGAATTTCAATTTTTGAAACAGGCGGATTACAAAGGGTGGCGAGAACTCAAAACCTGTCTTTCGGAGTTTCATCGCATCCTTTGATGTGGCAACTTATAGACGCCGGCGCTTTGAGACATCAAGGCGCCGGTTTTTTGTGTGAATACATACCTATAAGCGGAAACGAAACAGGCGCCAAAACGTATATGGCGCCTGTTTCGTAAAGTAAGTTGTATGTAAGATATGATTATTCCGGAAGGATTTCGTATGAACTTGCAACTACGTAGTAGCTTGACAGATAGGGTTTGCCCTCTTTCTCCGCGCGCTCGGCGATACGTGCGCGATAGTCGGCGATCTGTGCGGCAAATGAATCTATGTCGCCCTGTCCCTGCGCCTTACGCTCGGTGTCGCATCCTGCGGCAGCCTTTTCGACTTCAGCAGCCTGCTCGGCGCCTGCTTGTTCGGCGACCATCTTTACCTGCTCAGCATGCTGTGCCTCAAACTGCTGCACATCCTCTTCGGTCAGACGGGATTCAACCACCACACCTCTGACTTTCATTTTCTTTTGTACACAGTCCTGAGGGAACGCACCTCCTATTTCAGGGGTAGCATCACAACGGATCATTGTGTTTTCGTCGCTTCCGAGGAGAAACGCTTTTTTGCCGCCATGTGCGCATAGGTGCGATACCACGCCTTCTATGGCTATTGTGTCATTCATGTATGCCTCAGGGTTGGCTACTACAGAATCCACACTTACGACAACCGTATTTTCTGTTGTTTCATTCTGAGTCTTACTGCCGCATGAGGTCATCAACATCATGCCTATTAAAGCAAAAACCGAGAGTAAAATGGATCTTTTCATAATCTGAACTGTAAATATTGATTGGTACTATAGTTTTCGGTCAACTTCGCAAAGTTAATGAATTTCAGCGAAAAACAAATACCCGGTGGAATGAATCACGAGGAATTATTCTTCTCCGAGTATATCGCTCATTGTTTTAAGGTCTTTTCTGAAACGCCTGTCAATTGAAATACCCACAATCGCACCCAGAACGGCACCTGTTGCGGCGCCGATGATAATTCCAGAAGCAGTACCGTCATCCAGTCCCCAGACTATCAGTATAACGAGCGGGATCGCCAGACATGTCAGT
>CADFRV010000197.1 GCA_902836725.1 Muribaculaceae bacterium | reverse complement strand
AAGCCCCGTATCGAGCGGCGTGTGAGGACGCAAGGACGAACATGCCGCGAAGGTGCGGGGTAGGGAGGGATCCCCCCGCGAACACCTCGGAGAGGTGGGAACAATCCCGACATTCCCGATTCAAAAACATCAAAAAAATGATCAGATAATTTCCCGATGATCGCGCTGATTGATTAAATTTGTGCCGGACAATTGCGTTTGTAATATTTTGTAATTATGAGTTATACCTCTTCTCTTTATCACGTGATATTTTCAACTTACCGGCGTGAACCATCCATTGTCAACGAATATCGTGAAAAATTGTATGGCGTTATGGCGAATATAATAATGGCAAACAATAGCAGGGCATTGATAATAAACGGTACACCGGATCATGTACACCTGTTGATGTTTCTTAATCCCTCCGTATCCCTGTCAGCCGTGGTAAGGGAGATGAAATCCAAATCAACGTTCTGGGCAAAACAATCGGGTTATTTTCCGTTGTTCAAAGGTTGGGAAAAAGAATATGCCGCATTTTCGCTTTCATATTCGCATAAACAGGCTGTATATGATTATATCTCCGGTCAGCAGGCGCACCATGCCGTGGCAAAATTGGAAGATGAATATAAACGCCTGGTCATGAAAGCGGGATTAACCTATTATGAACCTCCGACCGGTTATGGAAATTGATTGTTGTTGTTTCCCCAGACTTGGTATTCATAATTTGGATTGTTCCCACCTCTCCGAGGTGTTCCCGGGGAACGACATTCCTACCCCATACCTCGCGGTAAATTTCGGCCAAGGGCCTCATTTTCCGCTCGATATGGGGCTTAAATTTTGCACGCCACCTCCGGCGGCTCGCGGGGATAATATTATCTGTGATTTGCGGTAGGTAGGTTGTCTGTATTTTATTACTTTCCGTTAAGACCGGAAAAATATCAATATAGCTTCTGTATCTTTTTTTATATCAGCATGGTGGGACCGCGAGCCACCTCCGGCGGCTTGATGGGAAAACATTTGTAGAGCCTCTGCTGTAGAGTGATTTGCCGGAGGTTGATTGTCTGTATTGTACCGGGGGATAAGCCGATGTCGTCACAACGCGCCACAACATATTGCGTGTCAGTGGAGTATTTGTGACGTGGGTATTTTTAGCGACAGCAATTATCGGCAACGTACTTTTGGCATTGCTACCCTCCTACTTGTGCGGCATTATTTGTAACTTTGCAGAGGTTTTCAATTTACGACTATGGAAAAAGGTATAGGCGCTCTGCGCGGGCATCTGGCCATGCTGGGCGCGAATGTTATGTGGGGACTTATGTCGCCTATCGCAAAGATCGTTATGGCAGGGGCTGTGGTGAGCCCGCTGATAATGACTGATTTCAGGATTTTCGGAGCGGCTCTTCTGTTCTGGGTGGCGTCGGTTTTCGCGCCGAAGGAGCATGTGCCTCCGCGCGATCTGCTTCTGCTTGCCGGAGCCGCCATGCTGGGTATCCTCTTCAATCAGGGGAGCTTTATTTTCGGCGTGTCGTTCACGTCGCCAGGTGAGGCGTCTGTAATCACCACCACCATGCCGCTGTGGGTGATGTTGCTTGCCGCCCTCATTCTCAAGGAACCGATAACATGGAAGAAATGTCTCGGGATTGCGCTCGGTGCTTCCGGCGCATTGCTGCTTGTGATCGGGGGTGGCGCGCTCAAGTCGGCTTCCGGATCAAACCCGCGTCTTGGCGACCTCCTGGTGCTTTGCGCGCAACTCAGTTATGCTCTGTATCTCACGTTATATAAGAATTTCATAAAGAAATATTCGCTTATCACCCTGATGAAGTGGATGTTTACATTCGCGGCACTGGTGCTTGCACCCTTCTCGGCGGCAAAACTGGCTGCTGCGCCATGGCACGAACTTACTTTCGGGGAAATTGCGGGAGCCGCCTATGTGGTGTTCTTCGGCACGTTTCTGGCCTATATCTGCATTATGACCGGCCAGAAGTTGCTGCGCCCCACGGTAGTGGGAATGTACAATTACGTGCAGCCTGTAGTTGCCATGTGCATAGGGATATGGCTCGGTCTCGACAGTTTTTCCGTGACCAAAGGGATTGCTGTGGTGCTGATCTTCTCAGGTGTGTATCTCGTTACCAAAAGCCGCTCACGCGCCCAGGAGCTGGCTCGTAGCAATGGAGGTGCCTGATGCATCATATTGACACGCTCTGGGCGCTTTTGAGGGCATCGGTCAAAAAAAATGTGGAAATTTATGTCAAAATGAAAATTTATTAAAAATAATGTTTATCTTTGCGGGGTGATGCATTTGCGGATATGCGTTTCAATGTGTGCTTCAATTAGTCCCTTATTCATGCTTATGTCCGTAAATATCTGAATATTAGGAAATAACAAACTATTAATATCTTAACCTTTAAACCCCACCAGATGAAGAAACTTCTTTACTCTTTAATGGGCTGTGCGGCGTTGCTTACAGTGGGAACCGCCACTGGACGCGAGGCTGTCGCGCAGGTTTACAGCAATGTTGCCGCTTCGCTTGGCGGTGACGAAACCACTACCGGCGAATTCCTGAAATCAGCTTCCGTAGTGGATCTTTCGGTAAAATATGATCCTGTGGCAGATCAGGTGAAGCTCACTTTTACTTCGCCCCGCACTGCATATTGGAGCATCAGCGGCGATTATGAGACTATCACAGCCGTTGATGCTATCCGCATTTACCGCAACGAAGGTGAATATTACAACGAAGCCGGCCGCGAGCTTGTTCATGAGTTCAAGAATGTGCCCATTGGCACAGACCTCGAGTGGGCTGATGAAAGCAAAGTTGAGCATGGCAAGTACTGGTATTATATGGTAATACCGGTGATCGCAGGCAACGAAGGCGCCACCGCCGGCTACAGCACTAAGGTAGGGCGTACTATCGACCCCGCTACTGATTTCGAGATCATACCCGGTGAGCAGGGTGCGATGGAAGCCACTGTAAAATTCACAGCCCCGACTACTGCAAACGAAGGAGCCGTGCAGGTGACCGAGCCGTTTAAGGTAGAACTTTCAAGAAAGGTTGACGATTACTGGTCGGCTGAAGAGGTGATATATACTTTCGAGAATGTGGAACCGGGATCGGAGCAGAGCTATACCGACCGCGATACAGAGACACTTGAGGCCGGTAACAAATACCAGTATCGCATTATCCTGTATTATGACGGGAATGTGACACGTCACTGGAATAACTACGGCAGCGTACTCATGGGTCCTGATAAACCCGGTGAGCCTACCGATGTGGTTGCTGTAGAGGAAAACGGCAATATCAAAGTCACATGGGTCGCTCCTGCCAAAGGTGTAAATGGCGGATGGTTTGATGCCACTGCGGTGCGTTATAAAGTTGAACGTGGCGTTCCCGCCGGCTACAGCTATGATTATACGGAACTTGCAACTGGACTTGACGCTCTGGAATATGTTGATACCGATATTACAGAGGAAGGTGTCTATCGTTACCGTATCACCTCCATGACAGGAGATGTGGAGAGCCGCAGCAACACTTCCGAGGATATCGTGGCCGGTCCTCCTGCAAAAATGCCTTGGAAAGAAAGCTGGCCTAAAACAAACTCGCAGCATTCAACATGGACACGCTCAAATGACTGGAGTTCGTCGACCGGAGCTACCATTTACGACTCCAATTACGATATCATATGCGAGATCGAGCCTGCCGACGCCGATGGCGGTATGCTGTTGCTGCAGTCATATTCATGGAACCACGAGGAGGGTGATGTGGAGACCGCGGTTACCGGAAGAATCGACTTTACCGATGCTGTGGATCCGGTGCTGATGTTCTCCTGGTTCGATCTTGATCCTGAGCTTTCCAATAATGTGCTGAAAGTATATGTATCGGCCGACGATGCAGATTTCGTTGAGCTTGACATTGATACCCAGTCGGCTCCCGGCCTCAATAAATGGGTTAGCTTCAATACAAGCCTGTCGCAGTTTATAGGTGCTGAATATATCAAGGTTAAATTCGAGGTAGCTCTTGGCGACAAATATGCAAAATCCGCCATTGACGCGGTTGAGGTTCGTGAGATCATGCCTGTTGATCTCGGTGTTAAGTCTGTCAATGTCCCGGTTATGTTCTATCCCGGCGCTGCTATGGAGGCAGGTGTGACAGTAGAGAATACCGGCGATGCCATGTCAGAGCCTTATGCAGTTTCCATAACTCTTGACGGTGCCGATCTGGCTTACGGTGAATTTGAATCTGTTGCTAACCACGGTGTGGCAACTCATAAATTCCCTGTAGAATTCCCTGAAAACATCTCTGCCGGCAAACACACTGTGCTTGTGACCGTAGAGACATCTCCCGATGCCGTTTCAGACAATAATACTTCTGAAATTGAAGTTGAAGTGGTAGCTCTCCCCGCAGCTTCCAATCTTGCCCACAACGATGGTGTCCTTACATGGGATGCTGCTGGTGAACTTCCCTTCGATGACGGTGACAAGGCTGTGAATGAACTCTTCCTCGATTATGATCACGGCACCACAGGATCTTTCGGAGACTGGACATTTATTGATGACGGAATTAAGACATATTCTATACCCGGTGCCACATTGGATTATCCGAATAAACTGACTGAAATCAGCGGTATGGTACTCTATCCGTCGCTCTTGGGCACACCGTGGGATACCCCGCAGGAAAGAGGCGCATGCTTCATTTTCGTA
>CADFRV010000196.1 GCA_902836725.1 Muribaculaceae bacterium | reverse complement strand
GCCAGCCGGCGCCAAAGAAAACAACCCTCTCAATGCTGCGACAGTTCGCACGCACCTACAGCTGCGCACCGTCGCTTCCACCGGCACTCGGCAGCTTCATTGCCAACTGATCTGCCGCCGAAACAGACACAAACCTCCCGTCAGCAGTACTGCCGGGAGGTTTTATGGATAATTATGCGCATCTTTTATAGAAAATTTGCAGAATTCAACAAGTATAATTAACTTTGACGGGTTAAGGCCGACAAAACGGCAACGGCTACCACGGATAAGCCAATCCGGGAAGCATTTATCAATCAAAACATTTGTGTCATTGCGACAATAAAATCAGAAGAAGAGATCATAGCATGGAAAAAAGAATCTTGACCGCCGCCGCAGGCGCCCTGATGGCTCTTTCGGCAATGGCAGTCCCGGCAAAACCGGGTCTGCATACTTTCACCCAGAGCGACGGTACCACCATAACAGTGGAACTGAAGGGTGACGAACGGTTCAACACATATGTCACCACCGACGGTCTTACTGTGGGACGCGCAGGCGGTTCCGGAGATTTCCTTTATATGACTCCCGACGGACTGTCGGAAATCCGCGCCCACAATCCCGGCAACCGCACAACAGAGGAAGCCCGTTTCCTCGCCACAAACGCCCAGGAACTGTCAATTGAGAAAGTAGCGTCGAAACAGTTGGCCGATCCCCGCAGACGCTTCGCCATCAATGCGGGCATAAAAGCGGCCGACGCCCTCAGAAAGGCTTCTCCGCAAGTGCCCAACAACGGCGAGGTACGCATCCCCGTGCTGCTCATCAGCTACCGGGATGTGGACTTCCGCGACGGGGAGAACGCAAAAGCTGTATTCGAAGAATTTTTCAACGGCGAGGAAGTAAGCGCACGCCAGTATTTCATTGACCAGAGCAACGGGAAATATACCCCCCAGTTCGACATTTACGGCCCCTATCAGGTGACAGGCAACCGTACCGTATACGGCGGCAACGACCGATACGGCAATGACCGCGGTGCCGGGAAAATGGTTGCGGAGGCATGTACCGGCCTCAACAAAGAGATCAATTTCAAAGATTACGATAACGACGGCGACGGTGTATGCGATGTTGTCATCGGCCTTTACGCCGGCGTAGGCGAGGCTTCCTACAATGAGCCAAACGCCATCTGGCCCCACCAGTGGCAGCTGTCTGTTTCTGAATACGGACGATCACTGTATTTTGACGGCGTGACCATCGACAAATATGCGGTATTCAATGAGCTGAGCGGCAGCAACACAAACAATATAGACGGTATCGGTACCGTATGCCATGAGTTCTCACACTGTCTCGGACTTCCCGACTTCTATGAGACCACCTACACCTACGGCTATTACGGCATGGGAAGCTGGTCGCTCATGTGCAGCGGAAGCTACAACAACGACGGCTACACCCCCATCGGATACAGCGCATACGAAAAAGACTTCATGGGATGGATCACCATAGAGGAAGCCACCCCCAACACCCGCTACACACTTCCGGCAATGAACCAGAAGAACGCCGAGACTGACATAGCGGTAAAAGCGACATCAGACCGTGACCCCGACGAATATTTCATTTTCGAGAACCGCCGCCGCCAGGGTTGGGACAAATATATGGCAGCCGACGGCATGCTTATCACGCATGTGACATTCAACCAGGCCGCATGGGACAACAACTGCGTAAACGACTATACGCCGCAGCGCATGTGCCCGGTGCCGGCCGACAACAGGGCGACCACATCAAGCGAAAGCGGCGACCTCTGGCCCGGCCTGGCCGATAACGCAGTGTCGTTCACAGACACATCGCGTCCAGCAGCCTCGCTTAACGGAGGGGGCATGCTGTCAAAACCGGTAACCGAGATCACACGCAACGCCGACGGCACCATCTCCTTCATGTTCATGAAAGGCACCGCCCGTCCTCTGTCCGTACCTGTGCTGGACACCCCGGTGGTTGAGTCAACCACAAGTTTCACCGCTTCGTGGACACACGAAGACGCTCCCCAGGAAGTATCCTATACGATCGAGGTCACACCCCACATGGATGTGACGGAGATCTCCAAAACCGTTTTCGGCGAAACACTCCCCGAAGGGTGGGAGCTTGAAAGCGAAGAATATTTCGCCGGCTACGACGCCACATACTCCTGCTTCAAGATCGGCTCCTCGAAACGCAAAGGCGGAATTATCTCCCCGTCGTTCCGCATAGACGCCGACAAAGTGATCACCGTGGCTATAGAAGCCCAGAGCTACGGAAGCGACAACTCGTCGATGGTAGTAAGCACACTTGATGAGAACGGCACCAAAGTCGACAGCAAGACAGTGGAGCTTGACACCAAATTCAACACCTACATCATTGTACTCGACGGCAAGGAAATGGCCACCAACCGCATCTCTATCTCCACTCTCGCCGCCAAGAACCGCATCCTGCTGCGTTCGGCAAGCATCTACTCGGGAGACGCCTCCTCCATGCTCGACGGCTCAGTGGCCCGCGCGATGGAAAAGACCGACGAAAACGGCAAGATCACTGTGACCGGCATCACCGGAAACAGCTATACATTCACCGGCCTCGATGACGGCGCACAGTACGATTACCGCATAATGGCGGTATCGGAAAACCCCGACGAATATGCCGACAGCGAATGGAGCTCACGCAAAACCGTGGAACTTTTCACTTCTGGTATCGTATCGACAGAAACCACAGCATCCGACGCTCCGGCCGAATACTTCACGCTTGAAGGCATAAAAGTCGATGCTTCATCCCTCACCCCCGGCATATACCTGATACGCCGAGGCAACAATGTGACAAAGACGGTAATCCGCTGACGAACGGATTCATCCGAATAAATTCCAGACAAGGCGCTGTGCTCCATTTCAGACACAGCGCCTTGTCTGCTTCAGTTTTTTTATATACTTTTGCAGAAACATTTGCCTCAAGAAACAATATTTCGAGATGAACGACTATATAGAACTGCGGCTCGATGTGGAGGGCGCGACATCCGACGGCGAAAACGGCATCGCAATGGAAACCGTGACCGATGTACTGGCCGCCATGCTGGCCGACGAAGGTTATGAAAGTTTCTGTCCCGACGACAAAGGGCTCACAGCCTACATCCGCAAGGACGATTTCTCCGGCGAGAAAATACGCAGCCTCCTTGAGGAGATCCCGTTTGCCGGCATCACCGTCACGGCAAGCCCCAGAACCGTAGAGGGACAGGACTGGAACAGCGAATGGGAAAAGCATTACTTCCAGCCCATCGTCGTAGGCGACCAGTGCGTGATACACAGCTCTTTCCATACCGGCTACCCGGCATGCACGCATGATATAGTCATTGACCCGAAAATGGCCTTCGGCACCGGACACCATGCCACAACCTCACAGATAATAGAGCAGCTTCTGGAAATACCGCTCGAGGGCAAGAAAGTGATCGACATGGGCACAGGCACCGGCATCCTGGCCATACTTGCCGCCATGCGCGGCGCCTCACGTGTGACCGCCATCGAGATTGACCCCGCCGCCGAAGCCAACGCACGGGAAAACGTAGTCACCAACGGCCATTCCGAAATCGACGTGCGTCTTGGAGACGCGTCCCTCCTGAAAGGAATGCACACCGACATTTTCATCGCCAACATCAACCGCAACATCATTACCAACGATATGTCCGCATATGCCGCGACCATGCAAAAAGGTGGCCTGATGCTGCTTAGCGGATTTTACGAGAGCGACATTCCCGTTGTGCTCGAGGCGGCGAAGCCTTTCGGACTGTCGGAAAAGACCCACACGGTGAAAGGCGACAACTGGACATGCCTGATACTCATTAAAAATTAAGAACTATAAACCCAATTTACCGAAACAAGGTGCGACCGGAATCCATAATATCAACAATGTGTGCCAAAGCTTCATACACGGTGGCGCGTGCCATGTTTTTTACAGCCCTGGCATGCCAGTGCATGACGGCGCAGGCCGGGGACACCGGTATGGGGACAGCCGCCACAGCATATCCTGATGCACCCGCCATTTCCGTGCCCTCCGGCAGAACCGCCGCTGACAATGCGCACGGAGAAAAAAACACCCGGAAACCGGATCCGTTCATATCCGACGGAGCTATCGGCCATTTCACCTGGGGCGTGGACCTGGCAAGCGGCGTGGATCTCACAGCCAGAGACATGACAATGGTCAACATCTCGGGATGCTTCGGATACAAAGGGGGAATAATGCGTTTCGCCGGCGTCGGCGCCGCCATCATCACCATGATGAACAACTCGTCGCGCTGCTACCCGGTTTATGCCATGGCCCGCACCACCTTCTCCCGCACAAGAAAACCTTGTTTCCTTGAAGTCAAGGCCGGAGTATCGTTCAACTCCATACTCGACCACAAAAGCACCACTGACTTTTACGGCTCACTCGGGGTAGGCTTCACCCTCGCCCACTCACGCAAATTCTCGTCTCACCTGCTGCTGAGCGCGGTATGCATGCCGCTGAAATCAGTCGCCACTCCCGACGGAACCGCCCGCGGATACACTCTCGCCTATGCATCGATAGGGCTTGGATGCGCATTCTGAAACAAGCATATCGCCCCAAACACCTCGCGAAGCGATAAAAACATCTAAAAAATACCGGAGCATCCACCGCCAGGCTTGGATAATTCGGTAAAAATCACTACCTTTGCAGTCCGATTATATCCAATTCGAATAATCTTGCCTGAGTCTTAGCTTGGCTTTTGGCCGAGCCGTGCTGTGACGAA
>CADFRV010000195.1 GCA_902836725.1 Muribaculaceae bacterium | reverse complement strand
GCTGCGAGACGTGGCGCGGAAACAGTCACTCTGGTTCTCGGCCCGTGTGAGGTTTCACCGTCGGAAGACAGGGTCAATGTCGTGCGTGTGGAGTCCGGGCGTGAGATGTTGTCAGCCTGTCTTGACAGTTTTGATAAGTGCGATGTTGCGATAATGTGCGCGGCCGTGGCGGATTACACTGTAGAAACGCCATCGGAGACCAAGATAAAGAGAGAAAATGCAGATATTCCTGAATTCAAACTTGTAAAAAATCCGGATATCGCGGCCACTCTCGGCAAACGAAAAGGTCAGAATCAGATTCTTGTCGGTTTCGCACTTGAGACTGATCATGAATTTGAGAATGCCACCGCAAAAATGAAGCGGAAGAATTTGGACATGATCGTGCTGAATTCGCTTCGAGACAAGGGTGCCGGGTTTGCCACCGATACCAACAAGGTGACAGTGTTTACCGCCGACGGTGATGAAACAGCTTTCGATCTGAAAGAAAAAATCGCAGTAGCTGCTGATATCTGGGACTTGATAGCTGCGAAATACAAATGCTCAAAAAGTTAGACTCTCTTCCCATGCTGAACCTGTTACGGCATCTTGCATCCAGAATCATGTCGGTGGCAACAGTTCTTGCGATCTGCGGCATAACATCTTATGCCCATGCCCAGGAACTTAATTGTGATGTGACAGTCAATACAGACCAGGTGCAGGGTACCAATAACAGTGTGTTCAAGACATTACAGGATGCAATACGCGAATATATGAATTCGACTCATTTTACAAATGACCAGTATTCAGCAAACGAGCGTATTGACTGCCGCCTGTTTTTTACAGTGGTGGAATATACCGACGGTGTTGTGAAAGGAGATCTTCAGGTGCAATCTTCACGACCGGTCTACAACAGTACCTATACGACCACTCTGATTAATTTCAAGGATAATAAGATAGAATTTCAATATCAGGAAGGTGAGCCGCTCAATTTTACAGTGAATACAATGGAGAGCCAACTCACCGCCATATTGAATTTCTACGCATATCTGATTATTGCACTTGACAGGGACTCATTCGCCCCCAAAGGTGGCGAGGAGGCATTCGAACGTCTCAGAATGATTGTGCAGCTTGCCCAATCGTCAGGCGAAGGTGGATGGAAAGCATTCGAGGACAAGAAAAACCGTTCGGCCGTTCTGGATGCGTTCACATCCCCACAGACTTCCGGTGTGCGCAATATGCTGTATGACTATCACCGCAACGGACTGGATCAGATGTTCCAGTCGCCCGACAAGGGACGAGCCGCCATAACGTCGTCGCTGGATCAGCTTACGGCTGTGTATGGTGTGGACGCAATGTCGGTAGTGCTGTCGATGTTCAAGGATGCAAAACTTGACGAGCTTGTGAATGTATATACCAAAGCGTCGCAGACCGAACGTCAGAAAGTAGTGGATATTCTTTCGCCGATTTATCCTACAGAGATGCAACGCATAAACTATATCAAGAACGGAGTGACCAAATAGTAATATTGATCGGATAATGATTCAGACGCTACATATCTCCAACTACGCCCTGATTGACACGATAGACATTGTGCTTCATCCCGGTCTTAATATCGTGACTGGTGAAACGGGCGCCGGAAAATCCATCATTCTCGGTGCACTCTCACTTTTGCTTGGAGGGAGAGCCGATACGAAAGCGGTTCGTGATCTCACACGGAAGTCGGTGATAGAAGCGTCTTTCTGTGTAAAAGGGTTCGGCAATCTACAGTCAATATGTGAGGAAAACGATATTGACTGGGATCCTGACACTATGATACTGAGGCGTGAGATAACTCCAGCCGGACGGTCACGTGCATTTGTCAACGATTGTCCGGTGAACTTATCCATTCTGCAGCAGACTGCATTATCACTGATCGATATACATTCACAGCATCAGAATCTGCTTCTGGCATCTCCTCCTTATCAGTTGCGGGTTCTTGATTCGATGGCCGGAAATGAAGAGCGTCTTGGCCGATTGTCAGTGGCTTATATCGCCTACCGGCAGGCATTGAAAAGATACAAACTCGAGCGTAAGACTATCGAGCAGGCAAAGGATGATGAGGAATTTCTGCGATTCCAGTATCAACGCCTGAAAGAAGCCAATCTGCGTACCGGAGAATTGGAAGAACTGGAGCATGAACGCGAACTTCTCATCAACATGGGTGATGTGAAGAATTCACTGGAGATTATCATCTCTTCCTTGACCGAGGGTGAGGAGAATACCGACCAGTTGCTTAAGCGGGCGGCAGACGAGTCAAGAGGACTGTCAGATCTGATAGAAGATGCCGATGCACTGACAGAAAGGTTACAGGCATTGCGTGTGGAAGCCCAGGATATCGCGTCTACTTTTGCCGCATATGAGAGGGCACTGAATGCTGATCCGGAAAGGCTGAATGAGGTTGAGGAACGATTGAACGTGATATATGACCTTTTACGTCGTTATAAGTCTGAGACAGTTGAAGATCTGATTGCCCAACGTGATGAGATCGAGGAGCGTCTGAAAGGTATCGATCTCAGCGACGAAACCCTACATGGATTGGAGATTGCAGCCAAGCAGGCAAAACGGTCCGCACTTGAGATTGCGGCTGAAATCTCCAAAGCAAGACACGCCGAGGCGGAACATTTTGCCACGATATTAAAAGACAGAGCATTGCCTCTGGGTATGAAAAACCTGCAATGCCAGATATCCGTCAAAGACACAGAGCTGACTGTGACCGGCATCGATCAGGTGGAATTTCTGTTTGCTTTCAACAAGAATCAACCGTTGCTTCCTGTGGGAAATACCGCATCAGGCGGTGAAATATCCCGCCTGATGCTTTCCATTAAGTCAATAGTGGCAGACAAAATGCTTCTGCCGTCAATAATATTTGATGAGGTAGATACGGGCGTGTCGGGAGATGTCGCAAATAAAATGGGCGAGATGATGCGGCAGATTTCCTCAAACATACAGGTACTTGCGATCACGCACTTACCTCAGGTTGCGTCAAAAGGGGATCACCATTACAAGGTGTTCAAAGAAGATACTGAAAATTCCACTATAACCCAAATAAAAGAGCTGAATGCAGAGGAACGAGTGAACGAACTCGCCATAATGCTGTCTGGCTCGTCGGTCGACAAGGCCGCCATCGAGAATGCACGTTCATTGTTGGGTAATAGTATAAGAAACTGATTATAAATATTGAAATTACAGGCCAATGCTCGAAAAAAGCGATTATATATATGGTATCCGTGCTGTTATAGAGGCAGTGGAAGCCGGTAAGGAGATTGACAAGGTATTTGTGAACCGTGATCTTCATGGTGACCTCGCCCGTGAGCTTATGGGTATACTTAAATCCAATGGCATACTGGTGCAGAAAGTTCCTGCAGAGAAACTTGACCGGATAACCCGTAAAAATCATCAGGGGGTGATTGCCATACTCTCGGCTGTGACTTACGACAGTCTGGCAAATCTGGTTCCGATAATCTACGAGGATGGCAGAATGCCATTTATAGTTTTGCTTGACGGTGTTACCGATGTAAGAAATTTCGGAGCGATAGCACGCACATGTGAATGTGCGGGGGCAGATGCCATAGTGATACCACGTCGTGGAGGTGTCGGGGTAAACGCCGATGCCATGAAAACGTCTGCGGGAGCTTTGAATTATCTGCCTGTTTGTCGTGAAAACAGCATTCTCAATGCTGTGAAATTTCTTAAAGACAATGGCTTTCACGTATTCGCCGCCTCTAAAAAGTCTGTATTGAATCATACATGCGCTGATTACGCATCTGTTCCTGTAGCTATCGTAATGGGAGCGGAGGATGTCGGTATATCGGAGGATGTACTTCGATTCTGCGATACAAAAGTCGCTATTCCCCAACTGGGAAAGATCGGTTCACTGAATGTATCTGTCGCAGCCGGGATTTTGATATACGAAGTAGTCCGTCAGCGCCTTTCTGCCGAATAATACAATCGGTGCTGTTTTCTGTTTTCAGTAAGCCGGTCGCGATGATCGCAATCGTGATAAAAACGCTTATGTTTTTGTGAAAATTTTTCCGGCCGGCCGCTTGCAAACAAACAAATAAACGTTAACTTTGCAAAAGACAACCTCTCGAACCGCCAGATAATGAAATAAAATTTTTCAATTCATAAGTTACGCATATGAAGAAGCATAATTTTTACGCGGGTCCTTCGATCCTGACTCCCTACACAATCAAAAATACGGCCGATGCTGTAATTGACTTTGCCAATACCGGCCTTTCAATTCTTGAAGTGTCGCATCGTTCAAAAGAGTTTCAGGCAGTAATGGATGAAGCTCAGGCTCTCGTAAAAGAGCTTCTCGAGATACCCGAAGGGTATCATGTGCTTTTCCTGGGAGGTGGCGCAAGCCTTCAGTTCGCTATGGTTCCCTTCAACCTACTCCGTACGAAAGCTGCATATCTTGATACCGGAGTATGGGCACATAAGGCTATCAAAGAGGCAAAACTGTTTGGCGAAGTAGATGTTGTGGCATCCTCTGAAGACAAGAACTACAACTACATACCGCGTGGATACGAGGTTCCGTCTGATGTGGACTACTTCCATTACACCACAAACAACACCATATACGGTACAGAAATCCGCAAGGATCCGGATGTAAAAGCACGTCTGGTTGCCGATATGTCATCTGATATATTCTCTCGTCCGGTAGATGTAAGCAAATATGACATCATTTATGCAGGCGCACAGAAGAATCTTGCACCTGCAGGAGCTACAATCA
>CADFRV010000194.1 GCA_902836725.1 Muribaculaceae bacterium | reverse complement strand
CCGCCATACTGTTCAATGTGAATGTGGAGGAGGACGGCTCTCTGACCACTGATTACAACTGGAGCACACAGACCGCTGCCGAGGCAGGAGGCATAATATGCCGGGATGGCGTTTATGTATTCGACAAATATCAGCCCCGGTATATCAGCGATGTGCAGACGCTGCTCAAACAGCCCACCTCCATAAACCGTATAGAAATCTGCATCGGAGGGTGGGGAAACGGCTCTTACGGAAATATCAGAAAACTTGTGGAGCGCGACGGTACCGGAGAGGAGACCGCGCTTTACCGGAATTTCAAGGCCCTGAAAGAGGCGATACCTGAAATCGTGGCTGTCAACAATGACCAGGAGCAGGACTACGATGTGGCCTCGGCTGTGGCGTTTCACCGTATGCTTGCCGAGATAGGTTACAAGACCACCGTGGCTCCATATATGCATAAGTCGTATTGGGAAGATCTCGTGGCACAGCTGAACACAGTGCCCGGAACCTGCGAGCTGGTATATCTCCAGACCTACGGCGGAGGTGCCGGAAACAATCCTGCCGACTGGAAGGTATTCGGCGACGTGCCCATGCATGTGGGCTTCGACTGTGAGGCGAGCGGCGACCTCGGCGCCATGCAGTCGCGGTTTGAAAACTGGCGCGACAATGCCGGGGTAACCGGCGGTTTCCTCTGGAATTACAACAGTGAGGCACGCGACCTCAACGAATGGGCCACGGCCATAAACCGTATCTTCGG
Source organism: Muribaculaceae bacterium (assembly GCA_902836725.1). GTDB lineage: Bacteria > Bacteroidota > Bacteroidia > Bacteroidales > Muribaculaceae > UBA7173. Next base: position 4,022 of record CADFRV010000194.1, on the reverse strand, counting down.
AACAAAGACCGCCGACGAGCCGGTGGCTACCTTTTACCAGGATGCCGATTATAACGGATATGCCGTAGGGCTGCCTGTAGGCACTTTCACTCAGGCCGATATGGCTCTTTATGGACTGAAATCAAAAGATGTGTCGTCAATAAAGATCAGTGATGGGTATGAGGTCACTCTGTGCAATGGCGACAGTTTTGTCAGAGGAGCCAAAAACACCTGGACAGAATCCACTCCCTATGTGGGGAGCACATGGAACGACAAGGCGAGATCCATTATGGTGGCACCCGCCCAGGAAGGGGGCATTCAAGGTGTCGGAGCCGGTGATGATACGGAGATGAAAGTGGAGAAAGGGGCCGGAGCCGACTCATTTCTGATAAGCGGCACCTGCGGCCACAACATAGAGATGTACAATACGTCGGGAATAAAAATCGCCGATGTGGCGTCTGAACCGACTGGCGACACGCTCATTGATATGGGCGGGATGCCTGGCGGCCTGTATATAGTCAGGTCGGGCGGCCGGTCGGCCAAACTGATCAAGCACTGACCCTGCACGGGCAATGAATGTTAAACCAACCGGGTGCCCGCATATATCTGCGGAGCCCCTTCAATCAATCATTATAATCTTACAAACAAAATGACAAAAAGCGCTATCGGTAACCTGAATGACAAGGCTTGGGCGAGGTGGACGGCTCTTGGCCTTCTGGCATTCGCCATGTTCTGTTCCTATATTTTCATGGACATCCTGTCGCCGATCAAAGACCTGCTGCAGTCGACAAGAGGGTGGGACTCCACCGCGTTCGGCACCATGCAGGGATCGGAGACATTCCTCAATGTGTTTATTTTCTTCCTTATATTCGCGGGTATCATCCTTGACAAGATGGGAGTGCGCTTCACCGCCATTCTCTCAGGTGCCGTGATGCTCGTGGGCGCCACCATCAACTGGTATGCCCTGACTGACGCTTTCCTCGGCAGCTCGCTCGATGTATGGTTCACAAATCACCTTAACTATATCCCGGTGTTCGACGAGCTTGGCATCTCCCCGTTCTATGAAGGGATGCCCGCTTCCGCCAAATTCTCTGCCGTAGGCTTCATGATCTTCGGCTGCGGAGTGGAGATGGCAGGCATTACCGTGAGCCGCGGTATCGTAAAATGGTTCAAGGGGCGCGAGATGGCTCTGGCGATGGGTTCGGAGATGGCCCTGGCGCGTCTGGGTGTGGCCACCTGTATGATTTTCTCGCCGATGTTCGCGGAACTTGGGGGCAATATCAGCGTGGCTCGCTCGGTGGCTTTCGGCGTTGTGCTTCTCATGATCGCCCTTATCATGTTCATCGTCTATTTCTTCATGGACAAGAAACTCGACGAGCAGACACATATGGAGGAGGAGAAAGACGATCCCTTCCAGCTGCGTGATCTCGGCAAGATCCTTTCGAGCGGCGGATTCTGGCTCGTGGCTCTCCTTTGCGTGCTCTATTATTCCGCAATATTCCCGTTCCAGAAATATGCTGTGAACATGCTCCAGTGCAACCTCACCCTCAATCCGCCTGCCGCTGATTCGTTCTGGGGTTCCGATACTGTCACCGTGATACAGTATGTGATAATGATTGTGGTGGCTATCGCCGCTTTTGCAAGCAACTTCTCAAAAGGCGCGGTGAAAAAATACAGCCTGCTCGCGCTCGCCGTTGTGGCTCTGGTGGCATACTGTTTCTTCGGCTTCATGCGCCAGTCTGCCGCCGCCATATTCGCTGTGTTCCCTCTGCTTGCCGTGGGTATCACTCCTATTCTCGGCAACTATGTGGACTATAAAGGTAAGGCTGCCTCAATGCTTGTGATTGGCTCTCTGCTGCTGATTGCATGCCACCTCACATTCGCTTTCATCCTGCCGATGTTCAAGGGTAATCCTGTCGGCGGCGTCTGCATTGCCTATCTCACGATTCTGGTTCTTGGCGCATCGTTCTCGCTTGTGCCCGCGTCGCTCTGGCCCAGTGTTCCCAAGCTCGTCGATTCCAAAATCATCGGTTCCGCGTATGCACTGATATTCTGGATCCAGAATATCGGCCTCTGGCTGTTCCCGCTGCTTATCGGCAAGGTTCTTGACAATACCAACCCGCAGATCGTGGAAGGGCTTGCCAACGGCACCATGACGGCAGAGGAAGCCGCCGTAAGTTACAACTACACCATGCCGCTTGTCATGCTCGCGTCGCTCGGTGTGGCCGCCCTCCTGATAGGTCTGCTCCTGAAGGTTATCGACCGCAAGAAAGGGCTCGGCCTTGAGGAACCCAACATCAAGTCGCCCCAGCCGGAAATTCTTGAATCGGAGGTTGAAACCGCCGAAGAATAATCCGTTCGTACATAAAAGAGTCTCCCGCACCGATCATCGGCGCGGGAGACTTTTTATGTATAAATGATGGACTTAGATTAGTTCGTGGATTACGAGACCCGAGCGGAGCTTTGGCTCGAACCATGTGGTCTTGGGGGGCATGATGTTGCCGGTATCGGCTATATCCATCAGCTGTTTCATTGAGACGGGATACAACGCGAGCGCCATTTTCATCTCGCCGGAATCCACACGGCGTTTCAGTTCGCCGAGTCCGCGGATACCACCGATAAAATCGATACGCTTGTCGGAACGTAGGTCTGTAATGCCGAGTATGTCGCGCAGTATAAGGTCTGATGATATGGTCACGTCGAGCACTCCGATAGGGTCTGCGTCATCGTATCTCCCTTCGCGGGCGGTCAGGGAATACCATTTGCCGTCGAGATAGAGCGAGAAGTTATGTAGGGCGGCAGGATGGTAGATTTCCGCCCCCTTCTCCTCAACGTCGAAATCTTTTTCAAGGCGTGTCAGGAATTCGGCGGGTGTAAGTCCGTTGAGGTCTTTTACCACGCGGTTGTAGTCGATGATGCGCAGGTGCGATGCGGGGAAAGCCACGGCAAGGAAATAGTTGTATTCCTCCTCGCCGGTGTGGTTCGGATCCGCGGCCGCTTTTTCGAGGCCTACGCGCGCTGCGGCTGCAGACCGGTGGTGCCCGTCGGCGATATACAGGTGGGGCATTGCCGCGAACTCTTCTGTAATGGTCGTGGTGTGCGCCGGATCGGTCACCACCCAGAAGTAGTGGCCGAAGCCGTCGGGGGCAGTGAACGCGTATTCCGGTTCACCTGCTGTGACCTCACGTATCACCTTTTCGAGAGGCCCGTTATCGGGGAAGGCGAAAAACACCGGTTCGATATTGGCATTGTTCACTTTCACATGTTTCATGCGGTCGTCTTCCTTGTCGCGCCGTGTGAGTTCATGCTTTTTGATTACGCCGTTCACATAGTCGTGCACATTGGCTGCGATAACGATACCGTATTGTGTGCGGCCGTCCATGCTTTGCGCATATATATAATAGTGCTCTTCCGGATCCTGCACGAGCCACCCCTTCGCACGGAAATCGCGGAAGTTCTCCACTGCCTTGTCATATACTTTCGGATCGTGTTCGTCTGTTCCGGGCTCGAAATCTATTTCGGGCTTTATGATATGATACAGTGATTTCGGGTTCCCCTCAGCCTCAATGCGCGCTTCATCGGAGTTGAGTACATCATATGGGCGTGAAGCTATCTGTTCGATAAATTCTTTTGGGGGTCTTATACCCCGGAACGGTTTTACTTTTGCCATAATCGATGGTATTTGGTATTTTATGTTAAGGTCTGTCTACAGGCATCGTTTTTGCGAAATGTCTTTAAGCGGTTTCACTGCGGATGCTTTTACAAAGATAAATAAAGGCTGATTATTTACAAAATAAAAAGCACCTATATATGGCGTGGAATAGGGGAGCTGTACCCCTGCACATCCCCCTGGAGGAGGATAATTGCACTTTTTTTGATATTTTTTTGCTCAAACGCTTGCCAATTCAAAAATAATGCGTACCTTTGCAACGCAAACGACAAAACGGGGTGCCTGGCGAGGCAAAGCCGGTCTTTGTAAACGGAAAAACTTGCGAAAATAGCTCAGTTGGTAGAGCACGACCTTGCCAAGGTCGGGGTCGCGG
>CADFRV010000193.1 GCA_902836725.1 Muribaculaceae bacterium | reverse complement strand
CTTACCTCAAGCCTCCCGCTACGTGGTGTGGATATCGGCGCGCCCCAATGGGCCATGCATTCCTGCCGCGAGACTGGGGCTGTGGCAGACCACCTGTATACTATCAGGGCTTTCAGCCGGTTTTATGTATGCTGACAGGCGGTCGCCTGCCGATTGGGGAGCGGCTTTATCAGCTGTCACACGCGTTGCGCCGTTCTTTCCCGTTTCCCGAAAAAATGGCCGATAATTATGGATATCGATCCGTCGCCGGTGACATTGCATGCCGTGCCGAATGAGTCCATTGCTATGTAAAGCGCTATCATGAGGGCGCAGTCGGCCTCGGAAAAGCCGAGCATGGAGGTGAACAGTCCCAATGCCGCCATCACCGCGCCTCCCGGCACTCCCGGGGCTGCTATGATGGTTATTCCGAGCATGGCTATGAATCCCGCGAACATCCCCGTGTCGTATGGCATACCGTGTGTCATCATCAGCGCGAGGGCGCAGGCCACAAGCTTGAGTGTGCTGCCCGACATGTGTATGGTGGCGCACAGAGGAACCGTGAATCCCGCCACATCCTTGTCTACCCCCATTGCGATGGTTTGTTTAAGGGTCACCGGGATTGTGGCGGCCGACGACTGTGTGCCCAGGGCGGTAAAATAGGCCGGCATCATGGTCCAGAGAAGGCGCAGCGGATTCCGGCTTTTGCCTGAGAATGGCGCGGCGATGCAATATTGCAGTATGAGCACCAGGACATGGAGCGCGAAAATCACTGCGATTATCTTGATGAAAGTGGCGAGGATAGTGCCCACCTCCCCGGTAACGGTCATGTTCAGGAATATGCCGAATATGTAGAGTGGCAGCAGTGGTATGATGGCATTTTCAATGACCTTCATCACAATGGCGCGGAACTCGTCGAGAAGCTTTTTGATAAAATTTCCGGAAGCCAGGAAAGCTGATCCAAGCCCGATGATGAACGACGTCAGCAGTGCCGACATCACCGGCATGAGCGCAGGCATCTCTATGGTGAAATATGGGGAGATACTTACGGCAGACTCCATGTCGGCCACATATTCCGCCGGGGTGAGCAGTTCGGGGAAGAACACCACACCGGTAAAGTACGACAGGAATCCTGCGCCCAGAGTGAACAGATAGGCTATGGCGGCAGTCGCCAGAAGCATTTTTCCCGCCTTATTGCCTATATCGGCTATAGCCGGCGCCACGAATCCGAGAATGATAAGCGGTATGCAGAATCCCAGAAACTGGCTGAATATGGCGTTGAACGTGGCGAAAGCGCGTGCGAGCCATACGGGGGATGCCATTCCGGCGCAGATGCCGAGCATTATGGCGATGATGATTTTGGGCAACAAACCGATGCGTTTCCACCATGGCCTGTCGTTTGTCGGTGCGGATGCAGTCATAAAGCGTCAGATTATTTTAAATGTTATATTCCAGATACCGCTCGATTTGAGCATTTCTTTCTCTACGGCATCTTTATCATATGACGCCAATAGACGATGATAATACTGAGAGCCGATGTTTCTATCTAAAGTTTTGACAGACCACATCTGCTTTACGGCTTCATCCATATACCACAATCGTGCTTTCTCACTCTTTTCCCCAAGAATTGCCTGAAGATGAGACCATGTAAGATTTTGCAGACGCGTCTGCAAAATCTTCCTGTCCGGGAAATATATATAAAGCTGACGATAATAAGCCAATGCCCTGGGACTATAACCTTTACCCATTTCGACTGTAAGGCGTATTGAAAGCTCTTTCAATAGATTGGTACCATATTCTGCTCTTGCCTCACCTTTTTGTTCCTCTTCGACGATACGTTTGCCAATTTCCCAACGTTCATCCACAATGGTTGAGTTGAGTTGGATTGCGGCTTTTGTGCGATAACGGTGTGCAATCTCGCGAATATCAGCAATCAGTTTGGCTAATACGACATTTTTATTCATCGCTATAAAATATGAGTCGTTATCTTCTTTTTTCGTTCGAGTACGCTTCGATGATCCGGTCGAAACAATCGAGCAGGTAATCTTATCGGAGTGTGGCTGCTTGCCGAAACAGGAATGCTTTTAAGCGGCTATGTTAGAGATCCTGTTTTGTTTGAGGCTTCCACTGTTATGTATGTGTGGTTTTGTTCTTTGCCAAGGCAAAGCGCCAAGGCGATGAGGTCATTCCGCATACGGTGGTTAATTACAAAGTTAGTTTTTTTCCGCGAGATTGGCGTCATACTAAGCAAAAATCTGAAATGATGCAAAAGATTATCTATGGCATCTACGGGAATGTGGCTGAGGAGGATGGTTGCGGCATGAACTATGCTTTCGGATGTGTGTTGTATAAATATAACCTAATTGTGAAAAATATGAAAAAAAGTTCTTTGCTCGTTTGTGCGGCCGCTGTATGCGGCTTGGCGTTGACTTCTTGTAACTCACGTGCCAAACTGGCACAATCCATTCAGGGGGAATGGACGAGCAATCCGGAGAAAATCCTTGACACCGGCGCAGCACAGGCTACGGTGGTGAGGATTCTGGAATTTACCCGTGGCGCCACCGATACGGAGGGTGCTGTTACTATGAGTGCGCTTGTGACTGTGGAAAACACGATGCCTTTCAACGATTCCATCCAGACCCCTCTCACGATATCTGCAAGCGGTACGGCTACCATAACGGGTGTATATCAGGCTAAAGACGATGATGAACTGATGATAAGCCTCGATGCCACATCGCTTTCCACTCAGGTGGATCCCGAGGGTGTGGTTCTCAATTACAATGTGGTTACCGAAGAGTCGGGTTCTGCCGCCACCAAACTCAAACCTGCGGCTGTGGTACTGGCCACGCAGCAGATAAACCGGGCTGCCCAGAATCTGTTCACCAATATCCATGAGATAGAGGATATAAAGGTGAGGGGAAATCTCATGCAGTGTGAGATCAACCATAAGGATCTGGTGTTCTCGCGCGAATCCGCGCAGGCTCCCGCACCGAGCAAGTGAGCCGCGCCCGTGGTGCGGCTTTGACGCAGGTGTTTTTGTCTGTCACGGAAATTTGAGTAATTTTGTCTGTGATGGATGCTACAGGACACGATACATGTTTTAAACTGATGGCGGCGCCTCTGCAGGGATTTACAGAGGCGCCGTTCCGTCATTTCCATGCCCTGGGGTATGGAAACGGCAAGGAGGATACTATATATTTCTCTCCGTTCATAAGGATGGAGAAAGGGGAGGTGCGCAATCGCGATATAAGAGACATTACGTCATCGCTGAACGGAAACCATACTCTTGTGCCGCAGGTCATTGCTGACGGGGAAGGGGAGTTTGCCGCTCTTGTGGACGCTGTCGCCGCATCGGGCTACAGCTGTGTCGACCTCAATGCCGGATGCCCTTTTGTTCCCCAGATGCGCAAAGGGAGGGGAGCGGGGCTGTTGCGTCAGCCTGACCGTATGGCTGCAATAGCGGGTGTCATGCGGGAGCATCCCCACATTACCTTTTCACTGAAAATGCGTCTCGGTGTGGAACTTCCCGACGAATGGGAACCGCTCTCCGATATTATCAATTCAATGGATCTCAGCCATATCACCCTCCATCCGCGCACCGCCGCACAACAGTACAAGGGGGAGCTGCATATGGAACAGTTCGCCCGCTTCTGCCAGGCCATACGCCATCCGGTGGTGTTCAACGGCGAGATTGCTGCTCCTGACGATATATCGCGTCTGCGTGACAGTTTCCCCGACCTCTATGGTGTGATGGCAGGGAGGGGACTTCTCAGGCGTCCGTCGCTTTTTGCGGAGTACCGTTCCGGCAGGGAATGGGACGATCGGCTTATGCGTGAGCGTATCAAAGAACTGCATGGCGGCATTTTCCGGTATTATTCCTCCTGCCTTTGCGGCGACACGCAGCTTCTGGTCAAGATAAAGCCTCTCTGGGAATATTTCGGCGCCTGTTTCCCCCGCAAGCAGATAAAAGCCATTCTCAAATCGCACTCCGTGGCGGCCTATCAGGCATGCGTGGAGAAACTTTAGCCGTGAACCAGGCGGCAAAGAAATGGCCGCTGTTATACGGATATTGAATGACGCCTGGGAGAGGGCGCCTTATTTAAAATCTTTAAACTTGCTCTTTAGAGGAATCGGGGGAAATTTCGTATCTTTGCGAAAATAAAATCAACCGTTGAAAACTCAACAAACTATTAGATATGGCAACTAAACCGTTTCACTATCAGGAAATGTTCCCACTCGGGCCTGATACAACTGAGTATTACCACCTTACCTCGGAGTATGTGAAGACCGAGAACTGGGGTGGCCACGAATTTCTGGTCGTAGATCCCGAAGCTCTCACGGTGCTGGCGCGTCAGGCCACACACGACAACGCTTTCATGCTGCGTCGCGAGCATAACGAGATGGTGGCGAAGATACTGTCTGATCCCGAAGCATCGGATAACGACAAGTTTGTGGCGTTGACCATGCTCCGCAATGCGGAAGTAGCGGCTAAAGGTCAGCTTCCTTTCTGCCAGGATACAGGTACAGCCATCATACACGGCGAAAAGGGACAGCTCGTGTATACCGGAGGCAATGATGAGGAGAAACTTTCAAAGGGCGTATACGACACATACACCACCGACAACCTGCGTTACTCGCAGAACGCTCCCCTCAACATGTACGACGAGGTGAACACCGGCTGCAACCTCCCCGCCCAGATCGACATACACGCTACCGAAGGCAATGAGTACCACTTTGTTTTCGTAGCCAAAGGTGGCGGTTCCGCCAACAAGACATATCTTTATCAGGAGACCAAGGCCATCATCAA
>CADFRV010000192.1 GCA_902836725.1 Muribaculaceae bacterium | reverse complement strand
GCCTCAGCCGTAACAAGACATCGGCTAACCGCCTTGAAATCATCTATGACGAGGGCGCAGACCTCTACAATGTGCGGTTTTACCGCCAGTCCATGAACCACAAAACATTTAAGGTGACGACGAAGGACATCGAGAAGATTGATGGTGTCTATTGCGATATGCTGGAGGACATCTTCACCGATGTGACGGGTCTTTACACCCACTTTTGAAAAGACATTTGCCAAGTCGTAATATAGCAGGCTGAGCGACCTCGTGATGAAGTCGCCCAGCCTAATTTTGGCAAAAAATTTCGGCCGCCAAAAGGCGGCAAATAGTGAAAGTTGGTATATTATTTATGAAATTAGTTTATGTGACATTTCATTCTGCAACTAAGGTATTTAATAAACGATAAAATCGTCATTCCTGACACCATTACTAGTCGGCGATAAATTTTAAGAAATTAATTACATTTAGTATATTGCTTCACAAATTGTTATCTCCATTAGAACAAAGCAGTCACTCTTCTATTATACTTATGTTTTTACAGCTATTGACCATTCGAATATATGAAAGGATATTCATTGGGTCGAGGGAAAAGCTTGTCAGGTTCATAGTCGAATACATTAATCGCATGTAAATTAACGCATTCTTCTGCCGTTACAGAAATTATATCACGAAAATGTGTTGATCTTGGATAACTGTGCATAGACACTATTCCTTCATCCTCAATGATAAATTGCTCGTTATTATTGATCAAAATAAGTTTATCTTCAAATTCAATTATAGGTTGATCAGCAACCATTATCCCAGAAAGTGGATTGCCTAGCAAATTATAATCAAATTTTACTTGTGAACTAATTATTGGTTTGAGTTTAGATATTGTACCACTTTTCACCTTAACCTCTGAACTAAATATTGTGCCATCGCTCAATAAATAGAATTGCTTTTCTCGATTATTGAAGCCCATTTTTATTTGAGACGCAATTATATCTTGCGTAGAAATTAACGCATTAAAATCTTTAAACGATGTATCAAATTGCGCAATATGGTATTTTTCTGGAGCTTCTTTAGAACGTTGCATTTTATTGCCAATGAATTGGAATTCATTAGCTGACGAATAATTCATTAGGCCACCTGCTGCAGTCCAATTAGATGCAAAAGAAACATTTTCACGTATTACCTTGTCTGAAACAAATCTGTTCGTTAAAATATCGGCCGCTACTAAACCATCATTCCCCAATGACAAAATAGAGTTTCCATAAGCAGATGCGATTTTGTATATTTTTGCATCAAATTTCCTTGAAAGCTTAAGCTTGTTCTTTTTATTAATGGGATGATCTAATCGAACGGAAAAGAACCCATCAGTACAACCTAACAATAGATTATCTGCATATATATCAATATCTAATATCTCTCCTTTAACTTCTTTTACAATAGTTACAGGATCTAAATCATTGAGATCAACTTCAAATATGATATTTGCAGACACGTTGTCCCAAACTTCCATTAAAGTTTTTTTAACTTCAGGAATACTAAGGAAGCATTTAGCGGAATCCGTATTCCAAAAGTTATTTCTACGGTATGCAAGAGTGATAACCCCTGAATAGTTCGGATACTTGCTAATCAAATTGTTGTAAATATCATTTAAGGATACGCGAATAATCCCACCGTCTGATAAAGCGATGTATATATAGCCACGATAGATATAATGATCTACGGCATCAACTTTTATACTTAACTCCAGTGGTCTCATATTTGTTTCCGTAAAAGTTTTCTACAAACTGATTGATTTATTTGACCCGCCTTTTTTAGAGCAATAAAGAAGTCATCAAAAGAATCTCCTAATCTACGCATCTTCTCTGGATAACCATGCCATGGATCCCCTGCATTCTGAGGAGTTGGAAAGAAACCAATTTTCTCGCCATTATCACCCAATGTCTCTAATTTAGAATTAACAATATATAGTCCTAATAACCCTTCATCTGAAATTCGATTGCTTACATCTGCCTCTTCAAATACACAGAATTGATATGGCTCTGAAAGAATCCACCTCGTTTTATCCGCACGTTTTGCTGCAGTCGGGTTATGAACAGGATTAGGCACATATAGTTTTCCTGAATCAGTAGGACCATATTGCATCTAACATTTGAAAAGGGACCCAGGCACAGCAATTGAAAATGGACCCACCCCATGGGGAAGTTTAACCCGGACAGCGTTGATAAAACAAACCAACATCAACGCGTCCACAAAATGTTACACATGGAGGAAAAGACATCCATCATTCTGTCTCATCGCAGCGAGGGGATGAGCATCCGGGAGATAGCGCGACGCAACGGCATGAGCCGCAAGACGGTACGCAAGTATCTTCGGGAGTTCGAAAAACAGACGGGACCCGCTCCCACATCCGGGGAGGTTGACGACTATCTTCTGACAAAACCAAAGTATGACAGCAGCGGCCGTGTCCGGCGTGTAGTGACCGAAGAGGTGCGGCGCCGGATTGACGGCTTCATAGCCCGCAACCGGGAGAATGCGGCGGCCGGGCTTCACAAGCAGCAGATGCGCAAGCTCGATATGTGGCGTCGCCTTCAGGACGATGGCATCCGCATAGCGTATTCCACGGTATGTCAGTACGTGCGTGCGCTCGAGGCCATGCCGCCGCAGACTGACAGACCCGCGAAGGCGTACATCCGCCAGAGCTATGAGCCGGGGTTCCGGTGCGAGTTCGACTGGGGAGTGGTCACCCTGTGGCTGGACGGAGTCCGCACGCGTCTGCATATGGCCGTGTTCACCCTGGACCACAGCAATATGCGCAAGGCCTATCTGTTCTCACGCGAGGATACCCTGGCTCTTATGGAAGCGCACCGCAACTGCTTCAGGGAACTGGGCGGCACTCCGCGTGTGATGGCGTACGACAACATGCGCACGGCCGTAAAGAAGTTCCTCGGACGCGACCGCGAACATACGGACGCACTGCTGCGCATGGAGGTACACTACTGTTTTACACCCCCATTTCTGTAATCCGCATTCAGGATGGGAGAAAGGGAAAGTGGAGCGTTCGGTGGAGTACATCCGCCGCCGTGCATTCTCGTTCGATGTGCGTTTTGATTCTCTGGAGGCGGCGCAGGCGCATCTGTCGGCGGTCTGTGACAGAATCAATGCCGAGGCTTCCAATATGTCGGCCGATGAGAAACGCAGCCGCACACAGGGCGGACATTGCGGCGCTCCGCCCGCTGGATCACGGCGACATCGGCTGCTTCGAGCAGAGGCTCTACCGCGTGGGCAAATACTCCACGATAACCGTCGAAGGCGTGCATTACTCTGTCCCGGACCGGCTTGTGGGCTCACAGGTGGCGGTAAAGCTCTATTCCGAGCGTATCGTGGTTATGTCCGGACGCGACCGGGTGGCGGCCCATGCCCGCAGCCGACGATCCGGCGACTGGGTCATAGACCTTATGCACTATCTGGGGACATTTCTACGCAAACCGGCCGCGCTGGGACGGTCCGTGGCACTGCGGCAGGTTCATCCGTCGGTGGCGGCGCTTTACCGGGAACACTTCCGCGAGTCACCGCGCGGCTTCATTGAGCTGCTCGTGTATGCACGAGACAACAATCTGGCATACACAGACATAGTCCGCGCCGCCGCAAGCCTTGAAGCACGCGGGCTCCGGCGCATATCCGCCGAACAGATACAGGCTCAGATGATCTCGGCGCAAGGTGGCTCGCCTGCTGTGTACGATGTCCCGGCAGCCGACGTCCCGGACACACTGCAGACCGAGATAGAAAGTTCGGCAAGCCATACACTCGATATGCTTTCCTCCTTCATGGAAGCGAGCCGCGCAATGCAGGCAGACTAAATCCCCCCCCCAAAAAAAAATAAATAAACAGTTAAAATACAGAATAGCAATGACGACCGAATCAGACATGAACAGACTGCGCGAGACAATACGCTCATGCGCCTTCGACCTCAAACTACCGCTTGTAAGGCGCGACATAGACCTGCTTATACAGCAGAGCGCCGACGAACAGTGGAGCCTGTGGCAGTTCACCGCAGAACTGCTGCGCCGCGAGAAAGACAACCGTACCGAGAACCAGCGGCGACACCGCATCAAAAACGCAGGATTCCCCCAGCTGCGGTATCTCAACGAGATGGACACCGATGCCCTTCCGCCAGAGGCCCGCAAGGCGCTCCCGACCCTGGAAACGCTCGACTTTATCAGAAACGGACGCAACCTAATTCTTTACGGCAATCCCGGCACGGGCAAGACGCATCTGGCCACGGCTCTTGGGATAGCAGCATGCAATGCCGGATACTCCGTGCTGTTCACCTCCGTGCCCAGACTGCTGACGCAGATCCGCGAGTGCCGCAACGCTCTGACACTCCGCTCTCTGGAAAACAAGTTCGAGAGATACGACATGGTCATATGTGACGAGTTCGGTTATGTATCCTGCGACAAGGCCGGCGCGGAGATGCTCTTCAATCATCTTTCCCTGCGGACTGACAAGAAGACTACCGTGGTCACCACAAATCTGGCTTTCAACCGCTGGAACGAGATCATCGATGACAAGGTCCTGGTCACCGCCATGGTCGACCGACTGACCCACAAGGCAATATTGCTCAACATGACAGGCAAGTCTTACCGCATGAAAGAGACTCAGGATATGATGAACCAACAAATTTAATTATCTTTGCATTCCCATGCCGGGTGGTCCCATTTTCAATTGCTATCCGGGTCCCTTTTCAAATGTTAGATGCACACTCTTGCGGATGAAATCATCCCACAGACGGATGTTCTTCGGTGTCAGGTCGGAGA
>CADFRV010000191.1 GCA_902836725.1 Muribaculaceae bacterium | reverse complement strand
GGGATAGAAACAAGGCGGTGTGTCAAAATTGCGAATTTTGACACACCGCCTTTCAGAGTTTGTCTGGAAATTTAGCGGATCACAAATTTCTTGCCGTTGCTGATGTAGATGCCGGGTGCGGTGGGGTTGGATACCTCTATGCCCTGGAGGTTGAATATGCGGCTGTCTTTGGCTGCATTCTCTTCCTCTACGGCGATTTCCTCCACACCTGTGCTGGTGTCTTTTCCGTAATATTTAATACGGAAGTTGTCAACTACCATCCAGTCCTGGATGAAGTCGCGCTGATCTTTCTTCACACCGATCTTGAGAGTGCTGTCGTCGTTGTATTTTTGTACGGCAACCTTGCTGTTGTAAAGACCGAGCTTGAAGAAGTTGGTGCCTTGCGATACGGCGTCGGGCACATGGTAAACGGTGCCGTCGTTGCCGATGGCGTCATGTCCTTCACCGGGAGCCTTTCCGCTTTCGGAAAGCACGTTGGGGAGGGCGGTCTCTGCTGCAGACGGATCACCTGCGGCGCGTGCGGCGGGTGTCTCAGGCTGTTCCGGTTCCTCGCCGGTCTCTTCCATCGCATAAAGCATGGCGTAGCGTGCCTGTTCTGCGTCGGGCTGGTCGGAATGGCGTCCGTTGCGGTAGTAGCCCTGCACATGTATGGTATACACACCTTCGGGGAGGCCTTCTATAGACTGGTTGATGTCGCAAGTCTCCTTGTCCCATGACTCCAGTGCGAAATCGCTGTGGTTTCCAGCTGTATCCCATACGTTGCCGTTGGTCATGCTCCATACTTCGCCTGCTTTCTCGCGGTTGTTGAAGCCGGGGCTCTTGATGAGGAATGTCACGTCCACAGGGTTGTTTCTGGCAGCATCTGCCATGAGAGCCAGACGCTCCTCTTTGGTCACGAGTTTCCACTGTGCGTCGAGGTCGTCGGCCTGCAGGTTGCGGCACTCGGTGCCTACGGTGGTTTCATCGCCCTGTCCCTCGTTTACGCTTGCATTGGGGTTCCATGCCACATGCACGTCCTGGTAATCGTTCTGCACGATATTGTAAACGCCGGTCTTACCCTCTACGGGCACGAATTTCCACAGTCCCGCCTTCGGGCAGTCCATATAGCCGCGGTAGTTGAGATAGTGGTTGTTGTCGCCGTTGTAGAGGTGGGTGTCGATATGGAACGCGAGGTTCTCGGGATCCCCCTCCTCGAGGGTTATGAGCACGCCGGGCATACCGAGTGCGGCATGTGCGCCCCAGTCGGAACCTCCGCAGAGGAACTGCTGCTGCCCTACGTTATAGAGATAGAAGTCTCCTGCCGCAGGGGTATGGCCGCTGAAAAAGTCGGTCTGTCTTTCTGCGGCCGCACGACGGCGGGCGTAGCGCACCTGTTTGGTGGCCTCGTTTACGCCTGCTGTGTTCTGTGCGTTGTCGAAGAGGGTGAGGTATTCTTCCATATCGATGCCTTCCTCCTGTGCCAGGGCCTGAACGGCATGGAAGGTCGCGATATTGGCGGGGATGTATGTGTTGGTGGCTGTCAGGAGGTCAAACTCGGCCATACGCAGCTCGTTGACTGTAGTGGCTGTTCTTGTGCTCTCTATGGCCTGGGCGATAGCCTCGGGTCTGTTTGCGGGGTAATCGTCGAGTTTGGCGATCATTCCGTTCACCTCTTCCTGCAATTCGGCCATGCCGGTGTCTTCGGTGCTGTCGCTGACATATCTCATTTCGAAATTATCGTAGATGAGCCAGTCGCGGTCCGAGCCTTCCGGTTTGATCACACCGAGAATGAGTGTGCCGTCTGTAACCACAGCCTTGATCCAGGGATTGTAATATCTGCCGCTGTCGAAAATAAAGGATGCGGCCTCCATGCTGTTGGGGATCCATCGTCCGATGGCGCCGATTTTCTCCCAGGCGTGCTCGCTCGGTTTGTTGTCGCCGGTGAACTGTTCGTCGGCGATATGCATGAACGCATGGGTGGATGCGCCTGCGAAATAGAATGCCCGTGCAGGGAATATTCCTGTGGTGTAGCGTTTCCATGCGATGATGTCGTCCCAGTTTTCGCGCTGGTAACCCTGCACACGCACCTCGTATGTGCCGTTTGGCAGATCAGTGAGGGTGATGTAGTGCATGTAGTTGCGGGCATTGTTCCAAGCCTCGCGCACTGCGTTGCGCTGTATGCCGTTGTGTCCGATGCCTGATCCGTCATCGGCGTGCTTGAGTGTCCAGAGGGCGGAGCGCTCATTGTTGCGGCCGAAGTCCTGCCATGGTATAAGCCATGTGGCGTCGGCCTCCCCGGGGTTGGCGGTCATATAAGCCGCACGGTCTTTGGCGCTTACAAGCTGCCATGTCTTCTTCCCTTCGGGAGCGTTGGTGGAGAGAAAGCCGTCATCCCCTAGTCCGAGGGCGTGCGGGTATCCGTCGCCTGGGCCGGAAACCGCTGTGATCAGCACTGCGTTGTTGACACCTTCAGCTTCCACGGGAGTGAATTGCCATACAGTCTTGGCATTGTTGGTATCCATCCAGAGGTTGTTGCCGTTGATGGAGTTGTTGCCGTTGAGTTTCGGGTTGATCTGGTATCCTCCGTCGACTTTGGTTATCGTCACATCCAGACCCGGTTTGCCGAGTTCGGCGCGTGTTGTCCAGGTTCCCCCTTTGGTTCTGTTTTCCGATACCCATTTGCCGCTTTCAACTTGATACAGATAGAAGTCGGCACTTCCTTCTTCGGGAGGCAGACTGCCGGTGTATGGTGACTGCGCGAACAGCGAAAATGCTCCTAGCAGCCCCATGCCGAGCATGAAGTCTCTTTGTTTCATAAAGTTCTTGAATTGGTTTATTATGGTATTTTACGATTTACAGGATAAATTCAGGTGTTGTATCGTGTGTGGCAATAGTGCGCATATGCATCGCACCGTCGTCGCAAAATTACATAAAATTTTTCCAATTCAAATATTTTTATGAAAAAAAGTGAAATTTCACGTTCTCTGTTGCCGTTTCATTACATAAAGTATTGTGATTATTCGGTGTAGTAGAGACGGCGCACGCGGGGGCTGACCGAGGTGAGCAGCTCGTAGGGGATAGTGCCGAGGCTGTCGGCCATAGGGGTGACGGGGTTTTCGGGGGAGAAGATCACCACTTTGTCGCCTACCTGCGGGTGTCCCTGCGGATTGCCGTCGGCACCTGGAGCGTCGGTTATGTCTATCATGCAGATATCCATGCAGATGTTCCCTACGGTGGGACACGGCTGGCCGTTGACGAGGAAGCTGACTGTGCCGCATCCCATGCGTCGGTTGATGCCGTCGGCGTAGCCGATGGGGATGGTGGCTATGCGGCTGCGGCGGTTGAGCACGCCGCGGCGTCCGTAGCCTATGGTGGTGCCGGCGTCCCATTCTTTGATGGCTATGATCATGGTGCTGAGGGTGGATACCTGTCGCAGCGGGGCTTCGGAACCGTCGCGCAGGGTGGGCACACCATACAGTCCAAGCCCCGGACGCACCAGATCGTACTGGTATTGCGGGTAACGGATTATGCCTGCCGTGTTGAGCACGTGCCGTTTGATGCGGTATTCCGGGAAAGCCTCCACTATGGCGCCTGAGCAGCGGTCGAACAGGTGGAGCTGCATTTCGGTATAGTCGTTCATGTCGGGGCAGTCGGCGGTGGCCAGATGCGAGAATACCGAAGCTATGCGTATGTTGCTCTGGCTCTTGATTATACGGATGATCTCGGGGAGGTCTTTCTCAAGGAAGCCGAGGCGGTGCATGCCGGTGTCGAGTTTGATGTGCACGGGATAGTCAGTGACACCGAGCTTGCGTGCCTGGGTGATGATCTCGTTGAGTATGTCGAAACTGAATATCTCAGGTTCAAGGCGGTAGCTGAACAGCTGGCGGTAATTGAGCACTTTGGGGTTAAGCACCATGATCGGCATGGTGATGCCGGCGTTTCGCAGGTCTATACCTTCGTCGAGCACGGCTACGGCAAGGTATGCCGCCCCGGCGCTCTGTAGTGTCTTGGCGAGCTCGTATGATCCGGCGCCGTAGCCCGATGCCTTCACCATGGCTATGATGCCGGTCTCGGGTTTCAGGCGCGAGCGGTAGAAATTGAAGTTGTTCACCAGGGCGTCGAGGTTTACCTCGAGCACGGTTTCGTGGGTGCGCGCCTCGAGCATGCGTGCGATGCGGTCGAGGGGTGTCTCGGGCGATCCTTTCAGCAATATCAGCTGGTGGTCGAAATCTGTGGTTGACAATATCTCCAGAGCCTCTTCCACGGAACTGAAAAAGCGGTCGTTGGTGCCGCGGCGCACGGCATGGCGCGATATCTCGGGGCCGATGCCTATTACTGTATTGATCCGGCGCATGTCGCAGAGGCGGCGCAGTTCTGAGTATGTTTCCTCCACGGAAGCGGCCTCATGGTCGAGGTCGGTTATTATCAGCGTGGTGGAGCGGTCCTGTGTGGCCCGGCGCGCCATGAAGTCGAGAGCCGGTGCCAGGGAGTGGAGATCGCAGAGATAATCGTCGGTGATAAGCAGGTTGTGGTTCACACCGTCGAGCACCTTGAGGCGGGTGCCCATGCTGCGGAGGCGGTGGAGGCGCTTCAACGCTTCGTCGTGTGTGAAACCGAGGGCTATCATGGCGGCCATGCAGGTGGCGGCGTTGCGGCGTTCCCACGGCAGGGAGAGCAGTGGGAAACCGCCTGTCTCGATATCGGGAAGATAACCGGTGGAGTCTATCTTCATAATGGCGGCGGGGAGTATGCCGTCAGCACACATGCTCTCCACGGTCTCGGCTATGGCGGGATCATCGGCGGGATAAATGAGTT
>CADFRV010000190.1 GCA_902836725.1 Muribaculaceae bacterium | reverse complement strand
GGGGTGGCCGAATGTAACAACTTGTTCGGGCGTCGGAGATGTCCGCCAAATCCGGAGCCGGCAAGTGAATTATCTTTGTCAGGGATTGTGCCCGCCTCTTCGAGGCTCAGAGAATGGGAGACGATCTCAATACCCCGCACCTTCGCGGTGTGCTCGTCCTGACGTCCTCACACCCCGCTCGATGCGGGGCTTACATTTTACACGCCACCTCCGGCGGCTCGCGGGGACAATGGTGTCCCGTAATCTCACCTAATGTTGATTGACTGCAAAAAAGACTAAATGAGTATTGACTGACAAACTCCTCTTGCCAAAACTTGCTTCAACATATTGCATATAAGCAGACTATATCTGATTCAGGGATTTTTACCGGACAAGAGTAATTTTTTTAGTACGGTGCATGATTTCTTAATTTGGATTAACGCGATTGAGGTAATGGTATGATATTTTTGCCGAAAATATATCTAAACCAACATTCAGTCATATGAACAGAACTTTACTTGGTATTTGTGCATGCTCTGTGGCGGCACTTTCCGCCACAGCGGCCTGGACGGCGGCAGACACCACACCCGAAGGAGCGCTGGTGCCTCCGTTCTCCCATGTTTTCACCGAAGCCGGCGATTTCGACGGATATACGATCCTCGATCTCGACGGACAAGGGGGATGGAAAATGGAGGAGGGACAGCAGGAGGGTGAATATGTCCCATGCGTCAAAGGCACCTCCGGATGGTACAACGTGCCCTCCATGAACGACTGGCTCATCACCCCGCGGCTGTATCTTGAAGAGGGAAAGGCGTATCGCGTAACCGTGAACATGTCGTCGCAGTCGAACGCCTGCGCCGAGCGCTTTGAGGTGAAATACGGGAAAGAGAACACTGCCGACGGCATGACCGGCATGGTAATCTCCCCGACTGAGATCACCAATACCGAAGGGCGTGATTTTGATGGATATATAATCCCCGCCGAATCGGGAGAGCATCATGTGGGTGTACACGGCATCTCGGATCCCGAGACCTGGCGTCTGTACTGCTACTACATCAGGATCGGTGCCCCCACTCCGCTCACAGCCCCCGGCGCCGTAAGCGGACTTGCCGTGGTGCCTGATCCACAGTGGGAGATGAAAGCCACAGTAAGTTTCACCACTCCCGGCACCGACATGGCCGGAGATCCAGTCGGAGGCACAATGGATGTGGACATTTACCGCGATGGGGAAAAAATAGGCACAGTAGAGGGGTGCTCCCCCGCCACCACATATAGTTTTGAGGACAACAACAGTGCCGGCACACCGATGGAGCGGCCGCGCGAATATGAATACACCGTGATACCGCGCAATGCATCGGGAGAGGGATACCTTGCCAAAGCGGCCAACTATGTAGGTCCCAATGTGCCCGGCGACGTGGAGAACATACATATCGCGGAGATGTCGCCCGGCATCGTGAAGGTCACATGGGAGGCACCTGCAACCGACAGGAACGGTAATCCCGTTCCCGCCGGCAAAGTGCGGTATGCTCTCGAACTGCTCGGAAACGGGGAGGAGAATGTGCTTACCACAGACCATGCCGGCACCGACTACACCGTGACGGTATGCGAACCGACAGAACAGACATTCGCATGCGTAAGAATAGTAGCGCTTACCTCGGCAGGCCGCTCAGACGGCGTTATGTCACCGACAATACCCGTAGGGGAGGCAGACGAGGCGCCCTACCTCGAGTCATTTGCCGACGGACGCCTGAGAAACCTCACCGGCACCGAGATCGTGACCCAGAACGGCAGCTCCAGACCGCAGGCACAGCTCTGTGTGGATGCCGATTTCCCATCGGTTGGCGCTTCCGACAACGACAACGGATTCGCCTATGGCCGTATGCCGTCGGCAGGGGACCAGGTGGGATTCTTCTCC
Organism: Muribaculaceae bacterium; assembly: GCA_902836725.1. Classification (GTDB taxonomy): domain Bacteria; phylum Bacteroidota; class Bacteroidia; order Bacteroidales; family Muribaculaceae; genus UBA7173. Next base: position 2,942 of record CADFRV010000190.1, on the reverse strand, counting down.
GGCAAGATAGACCTTCTTGACATGAAAGGTCTGAAATTCGCCCTGAACATCTTCAAGTTCAACGATTCGCACGCCAATACCTTCACCATTTCCATGAGGTGCATCGGGGAGGAATTCACCGAAATAGCCACAGTGTCGGCAGCCGACTTCACCGAGCCGGGATGGCACAAGACCATGAGTGACATCCCCGAACGGTTCGAGGGGAAGACCGTGCAGTTCGAGATAACCATGACCAACGTGAACTCCATGAACTCATTCATGGACCGCGCCCGCATCTATGTGCCGGCCGACATAAACCTCTCGGCACGAGAGATCACACTCCCGTCAGAAGCACAGGCCAACGAGCCGTTTACCGTAGCGGTGACGGTTGACAATGTGGGCGAGCTTGCCGCCGGCGGGTATACCGTAGAGCTGTACCGCAACGGCATGAAGGTTGACGAACAGACCCCGGCAGAAGCCCTTGAGCCAGATGCATTCACCACGGTGGAATTCACCCAGAACCTCCCGGTCACGGAGGCTCCCGAGCAGGGCTATAGCGCACGTGTGGTAATCGACGGGGACGAGGATCCCACCGACAACAGCACGGAGGTGGCATACCTGACCTTGGAAATGCCGGCATATCCAGTTGTCGACACCCTTGAAGGGACAGCCGACGGCAACGGCGGGATCATCCTCACATGGAGTGCACCAGATCTGGCAGGAAGTGAGACCGAACATGTGGTGATGGATTTCGAGACATTCGTGGATCATGCCACCGATCTATCCCCCTTCACCAACCATGACGGCGACGGCCTGGCATCGGGCACATACACCGATGAGGACATACCCGGCATCACCGGCGAACCTGCCGCATGGTATGTGATAGACTCCCGCAACGAAGGTAACGGCGTGGGCACCGGCAACAACGGTTCAGACAAATTCGTAATGGTGGCCTATACGCAGGACGAGGAAGCCGATGTAAATCGCAACGACGACTGGCTCATAACGCCGGAACTCTACGGCGGCGAGCAGACCATATCGTTCTATGTGCGCGTATGCAACTCCTGGTATCCGGAGACACTCGAGGTACTCGTTTCCGAAACCGACAATGACCCGGCATCATTCACCCAGTATGGAGTGCTCGCACTGGCCGACCAGGAATGGACACGCGTGGAGGCTGATATCCCGGCCGGAGTGCGTTACGTCGCCTTCCGCTATATCTCGGAAGACCAGTATTACATCGCCCTCGACGACATAGAATATGCTCCTGCCGGCGGCAAGCCCATGCTTGAGCTTGTAGGATACAATATCTACCGCGACGGTATCCGCATCAACAGCGAGCCGGTGGCGGAAACCACCTTTACCGACAGCGGCTGCGAGCCGGACACCGAACACACCTATGCCGTAACCGCCGTCTACAACAAGGGTGAGTCGTGCCTCGGCAACGAAGTAAGGATGCAGCTGTCAGGTATCGCGGGTGCGGCGCAGGAAAGTGCCGACACTCCTGCCGAATACTTCAACATGGCAGGCATGAAAGTAGCCTCAGGCACTGTGGGCACCCCAGTTCCGGCACTACCTGCAGGTGTGTATGTGCGCAGCACACCGGTGTCCGTCACCAAAATAGTAGTGAAATAACAGTATCTCTCATACGGTCATAAAAACAGGCGATGTGCCAATGCACACCGCCTGTTTTATATCTTAAAATGGAAATGTTACTCCTCGAGAGAGCGGAACCATTTGTCGTCGCTTATCTCCTCGGCAAGCTCCGTTGAGATTTCCGTGCTGTACTCCTCGTCGTGCTGCGAGCGGTCAAGCCCGATCTCCTCGCTGCGGCGCGACACCCTCATAGGTATCATCTTGTCCGTGAGCCAGTAAAGCAGATACGACATTACGAAAGTATAGGCAAACACTATAGCTATCACGAGGATATGGTTAAGCAGGAACTCCCAGTGGCTGATAATCTCCGGATCGTCCTTTGCGAAATAACCGTAGGCGAATATGCCGGTAAAGACAGTGCCTATGATACCGCCGAGCCCGTGGGTGGGGAAAACATCAAGGGCGTCGTCGAACGTCTGGCGCGAGTTCTTCCATGTGACAGCCAGGAAACAGCAGAGTGTGGTGACAAACGCGATAAAAATACTTTCTCCAACAGTAACCCATCCGGCACAGGGAGTAATCGCCACAAGTCCTACCACAGCGCCGATGGCCGCTCCGAGAGCAGAGGGTTTGTGGCCGCGGAGACAGTCGAACACCACCCATGACACCATCGCCACGGCAGCGGCTGTGTTGGTGTTCAGGAAAGCGGCTATGGCGATGCCGTCGGCTGCAAGCGACGAGCCGCCGTTGAAACCGAACCATCCGAGCCACAGCATGGCCGCTCCCAGAAGCACGAACGGCACGTTCGCAGGTTTGGAGTGATCGGTGTCAGCGCGACGGCCAAGAAAGAGGGCGCCGGCAAGAGCTGCCACACCCGATGCGGCATGTACCACGATGCCACCGGCAAAATCATGCACATGCATCATGGCAAACAGCCCTTTGGGATGCCAGGTGCAGTGGGCAAGCGGGCAATACACCAGAATCACCCAGAAAATCATAAAAAACAGGTAGCCGGAGAACCGAACGCGCTCGGCAAACGAGCCAGTGATCAGCGATGGGGTGATGATGGCGAACTTCATCTGGAACAACGCGAAAAGCGCCAGAGGGATAGTGGTGGTGGCGAAACCGATCTCATTGATCTCCTCCATAGCCACACGCTCACTCCCGGTGCCGGTGACATTGGCCATTCCTACATTGTCGAACATGAAGAAATCCACAGGATTTCCTATCACATGCCATAAATCGTTGCCGAAAGCCAGACCGAAACCGAACACCACCCAGATCACGCTGACAACGCCCATCACTATAAAGCTCTGGAGCATTGTGGAAATTACATTCTTCGCACGAACCATACCGCCATAAAAAAA
>CADFRV010000189.1 GCA_902836725.1 Muribaculaceae bacterium | reverse complement strand
TATAACGGATATTAATTGTCAGCAGGGTATTGATAGACAAGCCCATGTCATCAAAACACGCTCCAACATTATCTCCTTATTTGCGGGTTTGGGAGAGGCGGCGTAGGACTATCTGGTCCACAAGCGCGTGGTTCACTTTCAGATTCATGTTCTCGTTGACCGGGAGGAAGTCAAGCGACATGGTATGTGTGCCGGGTGTCAGACGCACGTCCACCGTGTTGCTCATGCCCCAGTCGTTCCAGTTGCCGGTGCCGCGCTGTGGCATCACGAGGGTGCCTGCCTCCTTGCCGTCGACCTTAAGGGTGCGTATGGCGCAACGGTTCTCGGTGTTTACGGGGCCGTTGCCGTTGGCGTAACGCACGCTCACGGAGTACAGTCCCTCCTCCGGCACGTTGACGGTGGTTGTAACGGTGCGCACAGAGTGGTCTGTCTCCACAAAACCGTCGCCGTGGTAGCCGGTAACAGGCGCCGCCGGAGTGTGGAGTGCCTCGGCAGAGGAGATCTCCCGCTTCTCGCCGTTGAAACCGGCACTGATCTCAGGCGCGTTGCTACGGGGTTGCGAGGCGAAAGACTGCACGCCGTTGCCGTCGACACCGATCACCTGGTATTCGCCGGGAACGGTGGCTGCATAGGAGGTCTCGGTGGTCTGTGCCACCTCCTTGCCGTCGCGCAACACGATGTAGCGGTTGATGTATTCGATCGGGTTCCATTGCAGCAGATTGTTGACAGGCGCTCCCTGAACGGCCGCTGCGGGATCGTGGCTCAGCCATGCTACCGGGGTGAGGGGCGCTTTGGCGTTGGCAACCTCGTTGACACGCATCGGAGCTATCTCGTTGTCGGCCATTGTTATGGAGATGTTGTTCACACCCTTTATACCGGCGGGAATGAACGGTTCATGCTCTTTCCCGTTCAGTTTGAAGCTGGCGATGCGGTTCCCGTAGCCGCTGACAGAGATGTTGAGTATGGCGTCGCGGTAATGCAGTCCGTCAAGCGACCTGTTGTCTGCGAAAGCTTTCGGCACGAACGGGGCGAACCGTATGCCGTCTGTCTCATAATGTATGCCGAACAGCACATTCATCGTCATGGCGAGGTTGCCTGACAGGCACCAGAGCATGTTGGAGGAATTGAGCTGTGTGCCGATGTCGCCGTTGTCGAGCACGAAATTCTCCTTGTTGGTGGCGAACAGGGCCGCGGGACGGAAAATGGAGCCGATACCCTGCACAACCCCCTCTTCATTCCCCGCTTTCGCATTGGCGAGTGTCCAGTATGCTGCCACCCACGGCCAGAGGGCATTGTTATGATACGGTGGCTGATCGGCAATCTGCGGGTAGAAAATGGCGGTGCCGAACGGCGTGGTGGGATTGTTTTCCGTGATGGCGCGTGCCCGTTCCTCGGGAGCTATGTCATAGAGTATGGTCAGTGCCTCGCCGAGTGTCTCGGCTCTCGGATTGGTGATCAGATGGTCGCGGCCGTAGAGATACATGGCGTAATATCCCTTGTCGTCCATCCACAGCTCGCGGTTGATCGCTTCCGCGAGGCGGTCGGCCCTGTCGCTGTATGTTTTTGCCTCTTTTTTGTCGCCGAGGATGGTGGCTATCTCGGCAAGCGTGCGCCATGCCTGCGCATGCACGGCCGACGTGCCGAGCGCCTCGCTGCGGTATATGTCTGCCGTCTGCATCCATGTGGGGTAGCTCTGTTCGCGCCAGTCGATAAAGGAGGTCTCACCCCGCACGAGGCCGGTCTCTTTGTCGTAGATACTGTTGTAGTCATCCTCCAGTGAGTTTTTGATCACGGGATAGATCTTTTTCAGCCACTCCTTGTCGCCTGTGGTCTTGTAGACCTCGAAAGCGGCTATACCCCATATCTGGCGGTCGGAGCTCACCGGCCATGCGCCGCCCGAGCCGGTATCCTGTATGATGCGCCCTGTCGGGGAGATCTTGCGCTCGAGGGAGATGCGCGACACCTCAGGCTGAAGTGCGGCCATAGCGAGGATTATCGAGTAGCTTACGTCGCGGGTCCACACTCCCGGCCATTCGCGGCCGGTGCGCAGGGTGCTGTCCGGCTCCACGGCATTCACCATCTCGTCAAGCCCCATGTTGAATATGGCCGTATGCAGGGTGTTGGAGGTAGTGAGCTTCGGATAGGAGGAGATGTCGTTTTTCAGACGCCACTCCTTGTCTATCGGCATGAAATATCCCGGCACGGCGGAATAGTCTGATATGATGTGATGGGGTCCGTCGGCGTATGCCTTGAACGGTCCCTGCAGTATGCTGTCACCCACCCATCTGTAGGCGGAAGTTGACATGACAGTAGCGCCCTCCTGCGCGGGAGCGGCGATGCCGGCGCCTGCAATAGCCGGCGAAAGTGCTATGACCGTTGCGGCATAGCGCCTCACAAATTTTGCTGACATAGATAAAAGGTAAAGTTTAAAATGTAAGTAAGTTGAATATTAAATTTTAAAACAGGTAACTGGTCTAAATTCTCCCTTTCTATTTATCGGAGGATCTAATCAGTTACCTGTATTGTCATGCACTTGGCAAGCTGTATTGTCAGGAATAGAGTCCCCTCAAAATCAAATTGCGGATTTTGAGGCTATTTGCAAAATCGGCTCACCGAGCGAAGTTTCTATTGCAGAGAGCGTGTCGATAGTGAAATTATGTGTGCCACGCATCCATTTGCTGATCTCGGATTCTTTTTTACCCAGCATTTCTGCAAGATCTTTCTGCTTCAGTCCCTTTTCTATAAGAATCTGGTGGATTCTGTCCACAATCTGAAAAGAGAGATCAATATTACGTCTGGCATCATTTGATACAAATGACCTTCGCCGTTCTATGATATTACTTCTTTTCATTTCGAGTAAAAGTTAAGTTTCCGATTATTTCTTTGTCAACCAACAGGATATTGCCATCTTTAATTCTTGAGGCAATAAATCTGCTTGTATCAATTAACATTTCCACATAAGCGGATAATGTAGAACTTTCTTGCCATGCTCTGGTATCCTTGATATCTCCGTTACCGAAAATCAGAATCTTATCAGATAACCGCAGGCAATATAATCGCAACTTTCCAGTGTCGATTGGTATAGCCATTACGCCGTCACCGAATTTCCCTTCCGGTCTGAAGTATCTGTCAAGTGCTCCTTTTTCTCCTATTTTATCAAGCCATGAGATTATTATATCAATATCATAGTCATAATCACATCCGATAGGAAATTTCTCAAAGAACTTTTCGAGTTCGGTCAGTTCTTCATCTTCTATTAGAATGCTGTAGAAGTTGACTGCTTCATGTTCCTCGACCAATCGAATATCATATTTTTGCGTCATGATTAGCTTATAAGTTAACTCGTGGCAAAGATAAGGTGATTTTATAAAAGAAACAATTAATTCACTTAAAAGTTAAGATTTTCCTCGCTTTTTTCACTCTCAGCCATCTTTTTCGGGGGGGAAGGGGCTACTTGCTGACGGGGAGCCACACCTTGTAGGGGGATCCTTTGGTGCGGTTGCCGAGCAGGTAGTAGGGGATGGCGCGGAAAGGCACGCTCTCGCCTTTGGCGTTCACGGCGATGCCGCTAACAGCAGGGGCATTGTCGAGTTCGGGCATATTCACTGAGAGCAGAAGCGACGAGCCGGTGTCGATACCGAGGTTCTCGAGGTCGCTGTTGTCGGTGCTTTCAAGGCAGTAGACCATCGGGCCGTATGCTACGGCAACCTGTCCGGCAAGTTCCTTTACATTCGGATCGGCGGTGATGAAACGGGGCTTCATCTGCAGCTCGAGGCTTACCACATCCCCCTTCTTCCACTTGCGGTCTATCACGGCATATCCGTCGGTTATCTCGGCATCTGTAGCCTTGCCGTTGACGGTGATCACTACCGGAGAGGATACGGATGAGGTGTAAAGTCCGTATGGATTTTCCTGTGAGCGTGCCCATCCGGGGATGCGGAGCTTGAGCGCGAAGCGTGATTTCTTCGCGGGATTAACCTCAAGTTTCACATCGCCTTTGAACGGATATGAGGTGGTCTGCACGAGGTTCACCTCCGTTGACGATACCGGGATGGTGGCATTGCTTCCTGTGTAGAGGTTCACGAAGATCTCGTTGCCGCGATGTGTGTAGATATTGCCGGGCATCGCTCCCATGAATTTCAGGAACATCGGGGGGCAGCAGGGGCAACTGTGCCATTCCCAGCGTGCGTGCGACGTGGAGTTGAGCGGATTCTGGTATGTGTAGTTGTCGCCCGACAGCGATATGCCGGTAAGCACACCGTTGTAGAGCACACGCTCGTATTCGTCCATATATTTGGCGTCGCCGGTGATCTGGTGCATGTTGCCGCTGAAAAAGCCTGAGCCTACCGCCGCGCAGGTCTCGAGGTAGGCGTCGGAGGGGAGATAATAGTCATCGCCGAATTTCTCGTCGAATGATATGGCTCCCACACCGCCGGTGACATACATGCGGCGTCCCACCATGTTGTCCCACAGGCGCGATGCCGCATCAATATACTCCTTGCGGCCATCCTCGCGTGCGGCTGCTGCCACACCTGCCAGATACAATGTGGCGCGCACGGCATGTCCCTCTATTGTCTGCTGCTCGGTGAGGGGGATTGAGTCCTGGGCATAGGGACCGAATGTGGGACGGGAATGGTTGCCGTATACCGATGTGTCGGCATACTTGTTGTCCCTGATCCATCGCTCGGCGTTTTCGTTGCCCCATCCGCCCCAGTTGGGGAGCCCGCAGTGGTGTCCGCGCTGGTCGATCCAGAATTCTGCCAGCGACAGGTAATTGGCGGCGTTGACAGGTGCGTCGATCTTTGCGGCCAGATCCGGCTCCGAGGCATACAGGCG
>CADFRV010000188.1 GCA_902836725.1 Muribaculaceae bacterium | reverse complement strand
ACGTGATGTGGAACCTCGTGGGCATGGGCCGCACCCTCCAGAGCCTCGTGAAAGCTGTGGACGAAATCGAGAAGGTACGCAAGGAGTTCTACTCCGACCTCCGCATCGTAGGTAAGGCCGACGACCTCAACACCGAGCTTGAGAAGGCTCTCCGTCTCGAGGACTTCCTGGTGATCGCCAAGATGATGGCTATCGACGCTCTCCACCGCAACGAATCATGCGGCGCGCACTTCCGCGAAGAGTATCAGACTGCCGACGGCGAGGCTGCACGTAACGACAAGGAATACATGTATGTAGGCTGCTGGAAGTACACTGGCGACAACGAGAAGCCTATCCTTCTCAAAGAGCCTCTCAACTATGAGGCTATCCAGGTTCAGACCCGTAACTACAAATCATAAAAGCAACCACGTAGAAGCCGGTGCCCGGAGAGCATGCTCTCCGCGGCCCTGCTTCCACCAGATAATTCAGACCAATATTTATGGAAACAACAATCAATGTAAATTTGAAGATTTGGCGTCAGCGTGGTCCCAAAGAGCCCGGCAAGTTCGTCAAATATCGCGTAGAAAACGTATCTACAGGCAGCTCTTTCCTCGAGATGCTCGACATGCTCAACCAGCAGCTCGTAGACAAAGGTGAGGAACCTGTGGTGTTCGACAGCGACTGCCGCGAGGGTATCTGCGGTATGTGCTCGCTCTATATCAACGGACATCCCCACGGTCCTGTACAGGGCATCACCACCTGCCAGCTGCATATGCGTAAGTTCCACAATGAGGAGGAGATCACCATCGAGCCCTGGCGCTCGGCTGCTTTCCCCGTTGTGCGCGACCTTATGGTGAACCGTAACGCTTTCGACCAGATCCAGCAGGCCGGCGGTTATGTGAGCTTCAACTGCGGCGGCGCTCCCGACGCAAACAATCTGCCTATCTCCAAGGAGGTGGCTGACGAAGCCATGGACTCCGCTACCTGCATCGGTTGCGGCGCCTGTGTGGCAGCCTGCAAGAACGGTTCCGCAATGTTGTTTGTCAGCGCTAAGGTAAGCCAGTTCGCCCTCCTGCCCCAGGGCCAGGTAGAGCGTGCCCGCCGTGCCCGTGCTATGGTGAGCAAGATGGATGAGCTTGGCTTCGGCAACTGCACCAATACAGGTGCCTGCGCTGCCGAGTGCCCCAAAAACATTTCGCTGAGCAACATCGCCCGCCTGAACCGCGAGTTCATCAAGGCCAAGCTGGCTGATTGATATTTTGTAAAAACAACAAATCCCTGCAAGGCGCTTGCCTTGCAGGGATTTGTTGTTTTTACAGAGCATGAGAAGTAAGAGCATTAGAAGTTAAGCAAGAATAGAAAAAGAGAAATAAGAAATTAAGAAACAAGAAATTGAGAAATTAAGAAAATGAGAAATTGAGAAAAGGGGACGGTCGGGTGCGCTTCTGTGGCGGTTGTGTTACCTCTGATAGCTCTGATGTCTCTGATGCCTCTGATTTCCCGGCGCTCTCCTCTCTCAATTTCTTAATTTCTCTTTTTCTATTCTTGCTTGACTTCTAATGCTCTTACTTCTCATGCTCTATTTTTTGGAAAATTGCCCGACGATTGCTACCTTTGTATAAGGAATTTTGTGCCCGTAAGAGGGCTACAGCTATAAAAGAAGCAATTAGGCATGAAAACGTTGTATATGGCGGTGGCCGGAGCTGCGCTGGCGCTGCTTGGCTCCTGTGGCGGCATGACTGACCAGGAAAAAGCCATGATAGGCAAATACTACATTTCTGCTGTGAGCGACACGCATCCGTTGCTTGAGCTTGGAGAGGAAAACAAGGCTGTCGTGAGGGCGATCCGCCCTGGCGAGCTCTCTTTCAGCGTAGAGGGCATATGGCATGTGCGCAACGATTCCCTCGTGATAGACAACGATGTGTCGAGTATCTCCATAGAAGAAGGGGATCCCTCCCTTGTGGGTACGGTGGCGGAGCATGTGGGCTGGCCGATAAAGCACTATGACGAAACCACTCTGCGCATCGAGCGTGCCGGTATCATTTACGATTACCATCGCCGGATGAACTGATTCCCGGATGCTGTCTCCGGCATCATCTTTTGTCTCAGCCGAATGAAAAACAAACCTGTACTTTATGATAGAAAAGATTAATATGCAGACTTTCAGGAAACTGTTTTTCCCCCTGATATGCCTTCCCCTGCTGTTGGCTACGGCCTGTGGCGGAGGGGACATGACAGTGGACGAGCGTCTGTCCGATGCCTCTGACGCCATCGCCACCAAAGACTACGGCTATGCCCAGAGTGTCTGCGACAATCTCGCGGCTTATATCTCCGCCGAGGATTCCGTAGCCATGGATGAGCGGCAGGCGGGCACACTTGCCATGCTGTTCATGGAGCTTTCCGACCATCGCAACGAGGATGAGAATGTGGCTGTGGCCGCACAGTGCCTGCAGTATGCCTACAGGGTATCCGCAGACTCGCTGAGAAACTTCTCCGCGACACTTCCTCTTGAGGAGCAGCGCCATTTCGAGCTTCTCAAGCGTATAACCGTGAGCATTGACAACCCCGTTGACCTCACCGGCGAGGATTTCTATGAGGAGGGGGAAATGACTGAAGAGACGTTCTGATTGTTTTATCTGTAAACCGACGAACCATGACAGCTGACTGGATGAAATCGCTCGAGGCTCTGCGCGACATTCTCCCACAGGGTGAGGAGGCTCCGCAGGAGGAGACTGGCGGTGAGCGCGAGGATGCTCCCGCCGGGCAACCCCGTCTCGATGTGGTCCTTGACAAGAAAAACCGCAAAGGGAAAGCCGCTACGATTGTAGCAGGTTTCACTTTCAGCGACAGTGAGGTGGCGGCTGTGGCTGCACGCCTCAAGCAGAAACTTGGCACCGGAGGGTCGGCGCGCGGGGGCGAGATACTCATCCAGGGCGACAAGCGGCAGCAGGTGCTCGAGGCTCTTGTCGCGATGGGGTTCAAGGCCAGGATAATATAAGATATATTCATAAACGGGAGGGATGATGCCATGAAGGTTTTCAGGATGTATGAGTCGAGTATCAACGACCGGTATATCGACGAGATAGTGCAGATGCTCCGCGACGGGGGAGTGGTGGTTTATCCCACAGATTCATATTACGCCATAGGGTGCGACGCGCTCAACAACCGCGCTGTGGAGCGCGTGTGCCGGATAAAGGATATAAACCCCGCGCGGCAGCGTCTCAGCATGGTATGTGCGGGCATATCGCAGGCGAGCGAATACGCGCGCATCGATAACGAGGCTTTCCGCATACTGCGGGCAAATCTCCCCGGACCGTTTACATTCGTGCTTCCCGCATCGCCACGTCTCGCCAAGGCTTTCAAGGGGAGGAAAGAAGCCGGTGTGCGTGTGCCGGCGAGTGCCATAGCGCGCCGTCTGGCCGAGGAGCTTGGCAACCCGCTGCTCAGTACTTCCGCCATCTGGGATGACGCCGATCAGGAACAGCTCGCTCTCGCCGACGAAGTGCAGATGCGTTTCGGCCACCAGGTTGACGCTTTCATTGATGCAGGCAACGCCCAGGCACGCCCCACAGCCATCATTGACCTTTCCGACTCCTCCTCGCCCGAGATCCTCCGCGAAGGCTACGTGGAAATAGAGAAGTAAGAAGTGAGAAGTAAGAAGTAAGAGCATTAGAAGTCAAGCAAGAATAGTTTTGCTGATACCTCTGATATCTCTGATTGCTCTGATACCTCTGATTTCTTTGATAGCTCTGATTCCCCTCCTCCCTTAAAATCCCTTATTCCCGAATGCTACAGATACACAAGGCTTCCGCCGGATCCGGCAAGACATACACCCTCACCCGACAGTATCTAAAGCTCCTGCTCGGCGAAAAGGTTGCTTCCGGCGAGCGCAAAGGCTGTTATCGGCTGCGTCCGCTGGAGTCATACGGCTATGGCAAGCCTAAGGCACACGGGCAGATTCTTGCCGTCACCTTCACCAACAAGGCCACCGAGGAGATGACGGGGCGTATAATCAACGAGCTTGCCACTCTTGCCGGCAATTATCCCGGCAAGACAAGTCCCTACGAGGCCGAGTTCATAGAGGAGTTTGCCACAGACCGCGATACGCTTGCGCGCCATGCGCGCCGCGCTTTGCAGGATCTGCTGTTCAATTTCTCATGGTTCAACGTCAGCACCATCGACAGCTTTTTCCAGCGGGTGCTCAACACGTTTACCCGCGAGCTTGACCTGTCTCCCACGCACGGTCTGGAACTCGACGACCGTTATCCGCTTGAAGTGGCTGTGGGGCAGATGCTCGCTTCCATAAAGATCGATTACGGGGCGCGCGGAGACAAGGAGCGTGAACGCCACCGCCGTTTCCTGATGATGTGGCTGCGCCGTTATCTCGCGAATCTGGCGCAGTCGGGGAGCAGTTTCAACCTGTTTTCAAAAGGATCGGGACTTTTTGCCGATCTTGTCGACAGCATGAGGATGTTTTTCTCTGAAAAATACCGCATGAACAGTGCCCGTGTCAACGAATATCTTGAGGATCCGGAGCGTATCGTGGATTTCGCCCGGCGGCTCGCGCCTGACAGTCCCGAACTTTCCGCGCTCCGGCAGGGGGCGGGTGACGGGGCCACGGCTCTCCTCGCCATGGAGGATCCCCTGCTTAAGGCCAATGTGGCGACGGCCATGGGTAATGTGGCGGCGGGGGATTTCCAGAAGCTGACCAAGACTTTCAGGGAGAATCTTTCCGATCCGATGTATGCCTTCAAGAAGCCGTCGAAAAAGGCGCCTCTGCTCGATGCCACTGTGCATGTGGCGGAGAGGGCTTTCGATGCCGTGGCGCGATATCTGGAGCGGAGCGACCTCTACGACGCCC
>CADFRV010000187.1 GCA_902836725.1 Muribaculaceae bacterium | reverse complement strand
GTAAAAGGTATGGTACATTGAAGATAGATTGTTGTATTCCGGTTTTAGCGGACAGCAATATTTTGAAATACATTCCGGCTGCATCCCTGCACTAAGACACAAACAAGCCGGTGTGCCAAAATCCACGGATTCTGACACACCGGCTTGTTTATTATGATTGTGGTTATTTGCGGATCACCGGACGACGTGCCTCCTCGGAAGGCTGGCCGGTGGCGGTGCGGGGCCATCCCTCGGCATCCCAGGTGATGCGGTCAAGGTATACCTTGCGGCCGGCTTTAGGCTCGGCTGCGTCAAAACCATGGTAGAGCATCCAGTAGTTGCCGGCGTCGTCGGTTACGAAGTTGGCGTTGTGTCCCGGGCCTATCACTTTCTCGCTGCGCTCATGCATGAGGGAGAAGCCGTTTTCCATAGCCGGCTTCCCGTCCTTGTCCACATAGGGGCCAAAGAGATCTTTCGAGCGTGCTACAACCACGCGATAGGTACTTCTCTCGCCTTCGCAGCATGATCCGGCCGATCCTACCAGATAGTAATATCCGTCATGTTTGAAGATGTTGGTACCTTCGGTGAGTGTACCGGCTATCTGGCGTTTCTCGGCGCCCGGTTTTACGGAAAGTCCGTCGTCAGACAGTTCTATGCCGTATATGCCTCGGAAACTTCCCCAGAAGAGATATTTTTTGCCGTTCTCCTCGAAGTACACAGGGTCGATACTGTTCTGTACGCCGATCTCGTTGCTGATGAAGAGTTTGCCGTGGTCGGTGAACGGTCCCTCGGGTGAGTCTGCCGTTGCGACTCCAACTCCGCACTCCCATTCTCCTCCCCATTTTGATTTGGAGTAATAGAGCACATATTTGTCGCCGATGCGCTGTATGTCGGGAGCCCAGATACTTCCGTCGGGCACCATCTGCGGACGTGTCTCGTCGGTGAACGCCGTTCCTACCAGTTGCCAGTCAACGAGATCTTTTGACTTGAAGATCGGGAGATTGCGCACGTTTTCGGTGGAATAGAGATAGTAGGTGCCGTCGTCGGCGCGTATCACTGTGGGATCTGGCGCGCTCCGGTTTATGACCGGATTTCTGTATGTGGAGCTGTCGGCAGAAGCTGTCAGGAAAGCCGAAGCTACTAAAGCTCCGAGCAGACTTTTTCTTGTAAGGATCGAATAGTGTTTCATGGTTTTAATTTTTAATATGAGAGATAATTGTATTTTTATGTAGCTGTAATTTTTAATAAGGAACATGGCGCTGTCACCGGTTGAGGCGCAGCGCCATGTTTCCGTCTGTGTTTTATTTTCTGTTGGCCTCTACCCAGCGGCGTGCTGCGATGAATGCGTCGATCCAGGGGGTGACTGCATCCTTGCGGCGGTTGGCGGGATAGTAACCGCACTGCCAGGGGAAGATGGCGCGCTCAAGGTGGGGCATCATGGCCAGATGGCGGCCGTCTGCCGAACTGAGGGCTGCCACCGCTCCACGCGATCCGTTGGGATTGGCGGGATATGCGGTGTAGTTGTAGCGGGCTGCGATATTGTAGTCCTTGAGGCTGCCGGGGAGCATGAAGCGTCCCTCGCCGTGTGCCACCCATATGCCGAGTTTCATGCCGGCGAGAGGTGCGAGCATCACATTGTTGGTCTGCGGGATGGTGAGACCTACGAACTGCGATTCGAACTTGTGGCTGATGTTGTGGTCCATGCGCGGGCGTCCGGCACCTGTGCCGTCGTCTTCGGTCACGTTGCCTTGCAGCAGACCAAGCTCTATCATGAGCTGGCAGCCGTTGCATATGCCGAGGCTGAGTGTGTCGGGGCGGCTGTAGAAGCGGCGCAGTGTCTCTTTGGCAGTGTCGTTCCAGCGGAAACCGCTTGCCCATCCTTTGGCCGAGCCGAGCACGTCGGAGTTGGAGAATCCGCCGCAGAAGACGATCATGTTTATGTCGTCGAGGGTCTCGCGGCCGCTCATAAGGTCGGTCATGTGCACGTCCTTCACGTCGAAACCGGCGAGATAGAGCGAGTATGCCATCTCACGGTCGCCGTTCACGCCTTTTTCGCGGATTATTGCGGCACGCACACCTGTCTTTCCGTCGCGGCGGTAAGCTATGCCGCGCGATTCGAGCGAACCGTCGAACGAAGCGGGTATGGCGTAGCGCAGGGGCTGTTTCTTGTAGTTCTCGAAACGCATGGCTGCGCACTCGGCACCACTCTGGATGCGGTCGAGCAGATATGACGGTTCAAACCATGCGTCGCGCAGATGATCGATGCCAAGAAGGCGCTCTGTGCCCTCATGCTCAAGGAGAAGTACACGTTCGGCCGCCGGGCGTCCGAGCATGAAGAATTTCACGCCGGCATCGGCCAGGACTTTCTCTACAGTGGCACGTTTTGCATCCTCTACCTGGATGACCACGGCAGGATTTTCGGCGAAGAGTATCCTCACGAGGTCTTTCTCACCGTTGGCTATGAATCCTTCGGTGGTGATGGAGAGACCGCCGTCGGTATTGGCGAATACCATTTCCAGAAGGGTGGTCACGAGACCTCCGGCAGACACGTCGTGCATGGCGAGCACGCGGTTGTTTTTCACCAGGTTCTGCACTGCGGCGAATGCGCGTTTGAAGTAACCGGCGTCTTTTACTGTCGGTGCGTCTGATCCAACAGAGTTGCGTGTCTGGGCGAAAGCAGAGCCGCCAAGGCGCAGTTCGTCAGCTGAGAAGTCGATATAGTAGAGTTCTGATTTCGCTTTTTTCTGGAGCACCGGAGTGACAGTGCGGCGCACGTCGGCGGTCTCACCGGCTGCGGAGACGATCACTGTGCCGGGGGCGAACACCTTGTCGTCGCCATATTTCTGTGTCATCGACAGGGAGTCTTTTCCGGTGGGGATGTTTATGCCGAGAGCCACGGCGAAGTCTGAGCAGGCCTCCACGGCGCGGTAAAGAGCGGCGTCTTCACCGGCGTTCTTACATGGCCACATCCAGTTGGCGCTGAGGCTAACGCTCTTCAGGCCGTTCTTGAGGGGGGCGCCCACGATATTGGTCAGCGCCTCGGCCACTGCCATTACAGAGCCCTTGGCGCTGTCGGCGAGAGCTACCTGGGGCGCATGGCCGATAGAGGTGGCAATGCCGGCGCGGCCGGTGTAGTCGAGAGCCACAACGCCGCAGTCGCTCAGAGGGAGCTGTATCTCGCCCTGGCACTGCTGACGGGCCACGCGGCCGGTCACCGAGCGGTCCACCTTGTTGGTGAGCCAGTCCTTGCAGGCCACAGCCTCGAGGGAGAGCACGTCGCGCACATATGTGTTGAGTTCGGCCACATCATATGCGGGAGCCTTATATGTGGTCTCCACGGTGTTGTCGCGCATCACAGTCTTGGGTGAGTTGCCGAACATGTCGGCCATCTCCAGGTCGATGGGCTTGCGTCCTTTTGAGTCGGAGAACACGAATTTGTGATCGCCGGTGGTCTCTCCCACCACATACATCGGGGCGCGTTCGCGTTGTGCCACACGCTCCACATAGGGGATATCCTTCGCATCAATGACCATGCCCATGCGTTCCTGGCTTTCATTGCCCACGATCTCCTTGGCGGAGAGGGTCTTGTCGCCTACGGGAAGCGCGTCGAGGTCGATGTGGCCTCCGGTCTCCTCCACAAGTTCCGACAGCGCGTTGAGGTGGCCGCCCGCACCGTGGTCGTGTATTGATACCACGGGGTTGTTGTCACCCTCGGCGAGAGCGCGGATCACGTTTGCCACACGCTTCTGCATCTCGGGATTGGCACGCTGCACGGCGTTAAGTTCGATGGCGTTGGCATACTGGCCGGTCTCCACTGAGCTGACAGCGCCGCCGCCCATACCGATGCGGTAGTTGTCGCCACCAATCACCACTACTTTCTCTCCTGCAACGGGAGTGCCTTTTATGGCGTCTTTCTTTGCGGCGTAACCCACACCGCCGGCGAGCATGATCACTTTGTCATAGGCATACATGCGGCCGTTCTCGTCGTGCTCGAATGTGAGGAGTGATCCGCAGATAAGCGGTTGCCCGAATTTGTTGCCGAAGTCAGAGGCGCCGTTCGAGGCTTTGATAAGTATTTCGGCGGGTGTCTGGTAGAGCCATACGCGCGGGTTCATCATCAGTTCCCAGCGGTGTGCCTCGCTCAGGCGGGGATATGAGGTCATGTAGACGGCTGTGCCGGCGATAGGGAGCGATGCCTTTCCGCCGCCGAGACGGTCGCGGATCTCGCCTCCGGTGCCTGTGGCGGCGCCGTTGAACGGTTCAACTGTGGTGGGGAAGTTGTGTGTCTCGGCCTTGAGGGAGATCACTGTATCAAGGTCCTTGACTTCGAAATAGTCGGGACGGTCGGGGTTGACGGGGTAGAACTGGTCAACTTTCGGTCCCTCAAGAAAAGCCACATTGTCCTTGTATGCGCTTACCAGACCGTTGGGGTTTTCCTGTGAGGTGCGTTTGATAAGTTTGAAAAGCGATGTGGGTTTCTCCTCGCCGTCGATGATGAAGGTGCCGTTGAAGATCTTGTGGCGGCAGTGCTCGGAGTTTACCTGAGAGAAGCCGAACACCTCGGAGTCGGTGAGGGGACGGCCGAGTTTCTTTGACAGTCCGCTGAGGTATTCCTCCTCCTCGGGGCTGAGTGCGAGGCCCTCCTGTGCGTTGTAAGTGTGGATATCGTCAATCTTGACGATGGGATCGGGTTTGCGGTCGAGGGTGAACACGCGGCTGTTGAGTCCGTCGTAGTGGCGGAAGAGCATTTTGTCGTAATGGGGTTCTTCGCCGTCGGGCACGCGGGTAAACTGTTCGATGCGTGTGATGCCGGTGAGCCCCATGTTCTGGGCGATCTCCACGGCGTTGGTGCTCCAGGGGGTTATCATCTCGCGGCGGGGACCCACGAAGC
>CADFRV010000186.1 GCA_902836725.1 Muribaculaceae bacterium | reverse complement strand
CGGCCGTACCGGTCATACCGGCCAGCTTGTGGTACATGCGGAAGTAGTTCTGCAGGGTGATGGTGGCGAAGGTCTGTGTGGCGGCCTCTACTTTCACACCCTCCTTGGCTTCGATGGCCTGGTGGAGACCGTCGCTGTAGCGGCGTCCCTCCATGATACGGCCTGTCTGCTCGTCGACAATCTTGATCTTGTTGTCGTCGATCACATATTCGTTGTCTTTCTCGAAGAGGGTGTATGCTTTGAGAAGCTGTGTCACGGTGTGTACGCGCTCCGATTTGATGGCATAGTCGGCCATCGCCTCGTCTTTGAGATGCTGACGCTCGCTGAGGTCTGCGATATGCTCGAGTTCCGAGAGCTTGGCGGCGATATCGGGGAGCACGAAGAACTGGGGATCCTGGTTGCGGTCGGTGAGCACGTCGAATCCCTTGTCGGTCAGTTCCACTGAGCGGTTCTTTTCGTCGATGACGAAGAAGAGGGGATCGGTAACCACCGGCATTTCGCGGCTGTTGTCCTGCAGATAATATGCCTCGGTCTTGAGGAGGGCGTTTTTCATGCCCTCTTCGCTGAGGAACTTGATCAGCGGGCCATATTTGGGCAGACCCTTGAAGGCACGGAACAGAAGGAGTTCACCTTCCTTGCGCACCTCTTTGTCCTCGCTGTTGATTTTCTGTTTCGCATCGGCGAGAATCTGGGTCACGAGGCGTTTCTGCGCCTGCACCACTTTCTCAACGTTGGGTTTGTATTCGTTGAAGAGCTGATCGTCTCCCTTGGGCACGGGACCGGAAATGATAAGGGGGGTACGGGCGTCGTCGATAAGCACCGAGTCAACCTCGTCGACGATGGCATAGTAGTGTTTGCGCTGTACCATATCCTGTGGCGCCATAGCCATGTTGTCGCGCAGGTAGTCGAAACCGAACTCGTTGTTGGTACCGAATGTGATGTCGCACTCATATGCCTTGCGGCGGCGCGGGGTGTTGGGCTGGTGCTTGTCGATGCAGTCTACCGTGGAGCCGTGGAACATATAGAGCGGGCCCATCCACTCGGAGTCACGTTTTGAGAGGTAGTCGTTGACGGTCACCACATGCACGCCTTTGCGTGAAAGCGAGCGGAGGAACACGGGGAGAGTTGCCACGAGTGTCTTGCCCTCGCCGGTAGCCATCTCGGCGATTTTACCCTGATGGAGCACCACGCCGCCGATGAGCTGCACGTCGTAGTGTACCATGTCCCATGTGATTTCGTTGCCACCGGCAAGCCATTTGTTTTTCCAGATGGCCTTGTCACCTTCGATGCTTACGAATTCGCGTCCCTCTGCGGCGAGGTCGCGGTCAAGCTGTGTGGCTGTGACCTCGATGGTCTCGTTGGCGGCGAATCGTGCGCCGGTCTCGCGCATTGTGGCGAATACGATGGGCAGGTGCTCGTTGAGCTGGTCCTCGAGTACGTCGAGTATGTTTTTTTCGTGTTTGTCTATTTCGTCCCATACGGGCTGGCGCTCGTTGAAGGGCATTTCCTCCACTTTCAGGCGGAGTTCGGCTGCGGCGTCCTCGTCGGCCTTGATGGCTGCGGCGATCGATGCGCGCACTTCGTCGATCTTTCCGCGCAGCTCGTCGTTGGTAAGGCTTTTCAGTGACGGGCCGAGGGCGTTGATCTTATCTATTATAGGCTTTATTTCCTTGAGGTCGCGCTGCGACTTGTTGCCGAACAGTTTGCTGAGAAACGTTTGAAGTGACATTATGTATTGTAGGGTTGCTTGTTTACGTAAAAAAATATTGGGGTTGTCTGCGGAGTGAGAGCCGGTGTGTGCGGGTTGGCTTCGTGTATCCGCCGTCGCGGGGCATCCTTGTGCGGATGCGCCCGGTCAGTTTTTCAGGCGCAACGGTGCCACCGCGGCGCCGTTGGGCGAACGTATTCTCAGCAGGCCGGTGACTGTGGGCGCTATTGCCCTTGCATCCACAGGTGTCACGATGGTGCCTGCCTGCAGTCCGGGTGAAAGTATGAATGCAGGAGCCATGGCCGAAGCCGCCCGCTGTGTGGTCTGCGGGGAGTCAGTGTCCTCGTCGTCATCTATCTCCTGCCATCCGGGCAATATGTTTACTATCACGTCGCCGGATGTGGCTATATGGGTATTGCGCCGCATGGCCTCGGGATTTTCCGAAGCGCGGCGGTCAAGAATGTCGTCGATAGTCCACGCGTCGCCCACGCCGCTCATGCGGGTGAGGAAGCGTGCGCTTTCCGAGCGCAGTTCAGTGAGGTTCTTGTTGCGCTCTTTTATGAGTTTATGGTTGAGGAAAAGCTGGCCGTCGTGGTAGGCTGTCACCCAGTCGCCGTTGCCGTAGATGGCCATGAGATACATGTTGAGGAGCGATACCGCCTTGCGTGAGGAGAACTCGCCGTAGGGGAGCGCCCACTTTTCGTCGTCGCGGCGCTGGCGTCGGGTGAGCGGCGTGCCGGTGACGAAAACCAGGGTGCGGTCCATGCCGGGGCCGTCGCTGTCGATCGACGCGAAGAGCCGCTCCAGATCGCGGTCCAGACGCAGGTAGCTGTCCATCAGCTCCGTGCGGTTGTCGGGGTCGCGCCCGTACATGAACGGCTGCAGGGTATAGGCCACACTCAGCATGTCGGTGCTCTCGCGCTTGCCGAGGGTCAGCACCTTTATGTAGTCGGCCGCCATGGCGGTCACGTCGGTGTTGACGGCGGGTGAGTTCTTGTAGGCCTTGAAACGGTTGGCCTGGGTGCGAGGGAAAGTGTGGCGGAAGGGGTAGAGCTTCTTGTATGAGGGTAAGTCGGGGAAGCGGTCTACCTGTATGGAGGGCACCCACTGCAGGGTGTCGAGCCTGTATTCGTTGGGTGTGCGGTGGTTGGCGTTCTGGGGGGATGTGGGGAGATCCTTGTAGAAAGTGGTCGTCGCCCATTTGCCGGTGTTGTCGTTGAGCCAGAAGGCGCTGTTGCCGGCATGTCCTGCCATTATTATCGCTTCGGCGGCTTCCGGAGCGATGGCATAGGCATAGCCCAGACCTCCGGCGTCGATGCGTAGCTCGTCGGCTATGGTCGAGGCGGTGAGGTTGCGGGGGGAGAGGGTCTCCTCAGTGAAGTTGCCTATTGTTTCGGGATCGAGAAGCACCGAGCGCACGCGCCGTGTCTCCGGATCGTAGATCCCTGCCGAGCCGATGCCGTTTACGGAGGGGGATGCGCCTGTGAATATCACGGCTGTTGCCGCCGCCCCGTCGAGAGGTGTGCCGAAATCCACATCGGAGATGGTAACGCCCTGTTCGAGCAGCCGCCTGAATCCTCCTGTGCCGAAATGGTTCTTGAGCAAGTCGATATAGTCGGTAGACAGTCCCTCCACCACAATGCCTACCACAAGCGACGGGCGTTTGGACGGTCCCCCCGCATTGTTCTGGGCAGATACTGTGATAGAGCTGAGAGCTGCGACAAGCAGACCTACGACGCCCGATTTTATCTGTAGTTTACTCAATTTTTTTCAGTAATGTTAAATTTTCTCCGCAGATTAATACACCCGAAGGGTGCAAAATGTGCGGTGGTATTTAAATTTTTTTAAGGCAACGGATGCCCTGATGCTGTTTCCTCAATGCTTGCCGCCGGTGCCATGCAACTGTGAGCGGAGTACATAAATGTCTGTGCCAGACCGCATAAGCGCGCACAAAATATACATCGGGAAAGCCGCATTGAGAGCCTGCCCGAAGAAATGGTGCGCCGACAGCAATATTGTCAGCGCTGCAAAGTTACAAATTTGATACCAATAAACCACACGTTTCCACCTTTTTATCCACACTCCTGCCGCGGCTATGACGCACAGGGGGTTGAGCCACAGGTAGAGCCAGTTGGGGGAGGTGGCTTCATGCACGGATACAAAGATGAGGAATGTGAGGAGGCATCCTGCGAGGAACTGTGCTCCGAAGATGAGTGTGTCGAGCCAGCGTGAGAGCTTGCGGCGGCGTATGTCGAAGAAACTGAACACAAGCGTAATCACCAGCAGATCAACACCGATGGCCATTGGGGTAATGGGCCAGGGGGTGGCGCTGTCGGCTGTGCCGGCCGGATCGCCCTCCACAAGTATGTTGGTGGCCTTTACGACCGGGAGCGCAGTGCCGTCTGGTGCCGTGAATGTAGCGTCCTGCAGGGCGCTCTGCAGCCGTACGGGGGCGAAAGTGCGCTCGCGCTCAGTGACGGGATTGTCAATCCCGGCTCCGAGGGCTATGTCTATTCCGAACTGATACCAGGGATAGGCGGCATGGTAGGAGGTCATTTCGGAGCGGAAGGTTGGAGCGGCTTCATCAGTGCCTGAGGCGGGTGTTGAGGCAAGGTTTATCTCCGAGCCTGTGGCCCGCTCTATAAGTGCGAGCGGACGGGTGGCGCAGTTGTCTTTCACATAGTTGTAGCGGTATGTGCGGTTCTCTGCACGCAGATTTTCCTCCACGAGGCGCATCAGCTCTTCGGCTTGCCCGGGGGAAAGATTCAGTTCCTGCTCCACTACGCGGCGCCCTTCGCGGCGATACTCTTCAAGGAACATATGGAAGGGATATGCGGCCGCCATGTAGTCTGTCTCCCCTTTTACGAAACGGTAGACGAAGTTTGGCGCGGCGAAGTCGAACACGCCCCAGTTTATGGCCAGGTCCACACCACCGGAGTGGGTGGCTCTGAGGGCGGTATGTCCCTCAAGCTGATATATCTCGCTCCCCGGGGCGCAGGTTACGAGGCTGAACTTCCACCCGTCATCCCCTGTGATCGTATCCCTTGCGGTGTTTTGTGCCGGGGCTCCTGCCGGGGCGAGCCATATCATCAGCAGGAATATACAGAGGGGCAGAAGCCGGATTTTTATTTTTGTCGCAGACATTGATTCGTATTTGTTGACGCAAATGTACGAAAATATCCGTTGTCTCCCAAAAGTAGAGGGTGTGTCATAATGGCCCATCTG
>CADFRV010000185.1 GCA_902836725.1 Muribaculaceae bacterium | reverse complement strand
TACAAATATGGAAGAAAAGATCAAAGGCATTTTCGCCGAGAAGTTTGGAGAACCCGGAACAATGTACGCCTCTGCAGGTCGTATCAACCTCATCGGCGAACATACCGACTATAATGGCGGATTCGTGTTCCCAGGCGCGATCGACAAAGTAATCATGGCAGAAATCAAGCCTAACGGCACCGACAAAGTGCGCGTATTCTCTGTCGATATTAACGAATATGCCGAATTCGGTCTCAAGGAAGAAGACGCCCCCAAACAGCAGTGGGCACGCTATATCTTCGGCATCTGCCGTGAAATCATCAAACGCGGAGGTGTTGTCAAAGGCTTCGACTCTGTCTTTGCCGGCAATGTGCCTCTCGGTGCAGGTCTTAGCTCATCGGCCGCTCTTGAAAGCTGCTTCGCATTCGCACTCAACGACCTTTTCAACGGCAATACAATCGATAAATTCGAGCTCGCAAAGATAGGTCAGTCCACAGAGCACAACTATTGCGGTGTAAACTGCGGCATCATGGACCAGTTCGCATCCGTATTCGGCAAGAAAGATCATCTGATGCGCCTCGACTGCCGCTCGATGGAATTTGAATACTATCCGTTCAACATCGATGGATATACTCTTGTGCTCCTTGACTCCAAAGTAAAACATGCTCTTGTAGACTCTCCCTACAACAAACGCCGCCAGTCATGCGAGCGTGTTGCCGCCAAGCTCGGTGTGGAAACACTCCGTGACGCCACAATGGAAATGCTCGAGTCCATCAAGAGCGACATAAGCGCAGAGGACTTCTTCCGTGCAAAATATGTCATCGAAGAGAAAGAGCGCGTGCTTGACGTATGCGAAGCCCTCCAGGCCGGCGACTGCGAGACTGTAGGCAAAAAAATGTATGAGACACACGCCGGTCTGTCAAAAGACTATGAAGTGTCCTGCGAGGAACTTGACTACCTCAATGACATCGCAAAAGAATGCGGCGTAACAGGTTCGCGCATTATGGGCGGCGGTTTCGGCGGATGCACCATCAACCTCGTGAAAAACGAGCTCTACGACAACTTCATCGCTACCGCAAAAACGAAGTTCAACGAGAAATACGGTCACGAACCCGTGGTTTACCCGGTAATCATTTCCGACGGCGCCCGCAAGCTCAGCTGATAACGCACTTTTTCATAGGCCCTGCAGTATATACATATATGCTGCAGGGTACTATGCATTTACAAGCAAACACAATCAACAAACTATATAACTACATTTGTTATCTGAAATGAAACCCACACTTTTTGTACTTGCTGCCGGAATGGGCAGCCGCTACGGAGGCCTCAAACAGCTTGATCCCCTCGGCCCTAACGGTGAGACCATCATGGACTACTCTATTTATGACGCACTACAGGCCGGATTCGGAAAAGTGGTTTTCGTAATCCGCAAAGACTTCGAACAGGATTTCCGCGAAAAAATTCTCTCCAAATATGAAGGTCATGTGCCTGTGGAAGTAGTATTCCAGAGCACAGACAAACTCCCCGAAGGGTATACCTGTCCTGCAGACCGCACTAAACCTTGGGGTACAAATCACGCTGTTCTGATGGGCAAGGACGCCATTAAGGAGCCGTTTGCAGTAATCAATGCCGATGACTTTTATGGCCGCAACGCTTTCGAAGTTATAGCAAAAGAGCTGTCACGCGACCGCGACCGCAAAGGCGACTACTGCATGGTAGGCTTCCGTGTAGGCAACACCATGACAGAGAACGGTTCTGTTGCCCGTGGCGTATGCTCCACCACCGACGGCAAACTTACATCCGTTGTAGAGCGTACAGCTATCTCATATGACAAGGACGGCCGTATCGTGTTCACCGATGAAAACGGCGTGGAACAGACACTCGCACCCAACACTCCGGTTTCAATGAACCTGTGGGGATTCACACCCGACTATTTCGAATACAGCGAACGTGAATTCCGCAAATTCCTCGACCGCGATCTCAACACCCCCAAAGCCGAGTTCTTCATCCCCCTCTGTATCGACGCCCTCATCAATTCAGGCGAAGCCACTGTGAAGGTGCTGGACACCGACTCCAAGTGGTTCGGCGTGACATATGCAGCCGACCGTCCAGGAGTTGTCGCCAAATTTGCTGAACTCCACGAAAACGGCACATATCCTGCCAAACTGTTCTAATTTTTATCGCTGAAATATGAAACCCAGAATATTGGTAACCGGCGGTACCGGCTATATCGGCTCACACACCGTCGTCGAGCTACAGCAGGCCGGCTATCCCGTAGTTATTATCGACAACCTCTCCAATTCCAATGTAGAGGTTCTTGACGGCATAGAGCGTATCACCGGCATCCGCCCCGATTTCGTAGAGGCAGATTGCACAGACATAGCAGCCATACGTTCCCTCTTCGACAAATATCCCGGTATAAAAGGTATCATCAATTTCGCCGCAAGCAAGGCTGTAGGCGAATCCATGCAAAAGCCGGTACTTTATTACCGCAACAACCTCAACACATTGATGAATCTGCTTGATGTAATGGCAGAACGTGATGTGAAAGGCATCGTATTCTCTTCGTCATGCACCGTCTACGGAGAACCCGACGTAAACCCCGTAACAGAACAGTCTCCCATAAAGAAGGCCACCTCTCCTTACGGTAACACCAAACAGATTTCCGAAGAGATAATCACCGACGTTATCAACGCCGGAGCTCCGTTCAAAAGCGTAATACTCCGCTACTTCAATCCCGTAGGCGCCCATCCGAGCGCAGAGATCGGCGAACTGCCCAACGGAGTTCCCCAAAACCTTATCCCGTTCCTTACCCAGACTGCCATAGGCATCCGCAAGGAACTAAGTGTGTTCGGCAACGATTACAACACTCCCGACGGTTCATGCATCCGCGACTACATCGACGTGGTTGATCTTGCAAAAGCGCATGTAATAGCTGTAGAACGCATGCTTGATGACAAGAGCTCCGAGAAAATAGAAATATTCAACCTCGGCACCGGCAACGGTCTCTCAGTTCTTGAACTCATCAATACTTTCGAGACGGCCACCGGAGTAAAAGTTCCCCACAAGATTGTAGGCCGTCGTGCAGGCGATATCGAAAAGGTATGGGCAAATCCCAGACATGCCAACGAAGTGCTCGGATGGAAAGCCGAGACACCTATCGCAGACACCATGCGCTCGGCATGGGCATGGCAGTGCAAACTCCGTGAACGCGGCATAATGTAATTTACATAATCCCTATATCCTATAACTCACTTCTCGTGTCAGGCATATGTCCTGATGCGGGAAGTGATTATGATTTAACATACGCATGATCAGCAAACAGAAAGGCCCAATCGGCATTTTTGACTCAGGATACGGTGGCCTTACGATCCTCAACGAAATACGTAAGACGCTTCCACAGCATGATTACATATACCTCGGCGACAACGCACGTGCTCCATACGGAACACGATCGTTTGATATTGTGTACCGCTTCACCCTTGAGGCTGTCAGATATCTGTTCGACAAAGGTTGTCCGCTCGTGATTCTCGCCTGCAATACAGCGTCGGCGAAAGCCCTGCGCACAATACAGCAGCACGATCTGCCAGCAATAGACCCGACCAAGCGCGTGCTCGGTGTGATACGTCCGACTGTGGAACAACTTGGCCGTCATACATTTACTGGCCATATCGGTGTCTTCGGCACTCCCGGAACCATACAGAGCGAGAGTTACGATATGGAGATTGCGAAGCTGTATCCGGGATTCAAGACTGTGGGACATGCATGCCCTATGTGGGTACCTCTCATAGAAAACGGAGAGGCGGCACATGCCGGAGCCGATTATTTTGTAAAACAGGAAGCTGACCGCATACTCGCAAAAGATCCGGAAATTGACACCATAATTCTCGGGTGCACGCACTATCCATTACTCTACAACAAGATCCGTCAATATATTCCTGCCCATATATCGCTACTCAAACAGGGAGAAATCGTAGCCACAAGCCTCGCCGACTATCTGAAAAGACATCCGGCCATGGAGGCAAGGCTAAGCCACAATGGTGATACAGTCTATCTTACCACCGAAAATTCTTATAAGTTTTCGGGAATGGCATCATTGTTCCTGAGCCAGGAGATCGAAGCCACTACCATTGAGTTATGATATTCTCAGGTATAGGCAGTATGGGCGAGTGACAGCAGGGAGATTCTGACCGACGGCACGGCATCGCGAAGAGCTTGCGAACATGCCGCTACGGTTCCTCCGGTTGTCACTATATCGTCCACCAGCAGTATATGCTTGCCTTGTAGCTCGTCAGGCGAATATACTCCGAAATATGATACGGATAATGACCGGCGCTCTGTGGCAGACTTTCTTGTCTGGGTAGAGTGTGGCTTTACAGCCTCAAGATTATATGCTATGGGAATTCCGGTAACCAGACTTACTCCACGGGCAATTTCCTCCGCCTGGTTAAAACCTCGCCATAGTTTCTTCCATCTGAACATCGGCACCGGAACAATCAGATCCACACCGTCGAAAAATCCGGAAGGCATGAGTTCTGCTGCAAACCGTTTCCCAAGTGCCCGGTCTATCTCCGGATGACCGTTGTATTTGGATTTTTTGAGCATAGCCGCATAACCGGATTTTTTACTGTAGAAAAACATACATGCCATCCTGATTATTTTCGCCTCTGCCGTCATACGTGTTACCGGAGTCGCGGAACCGCTTATATGAAAATTTGTGCGGGGCATTCCCACCAGACAGTCCAGACACATCACCTCCTCCCCTTTTACCAATGCGCGTCCACAAACCTGGCAGGTACGCGGAAATATGACATCAGACAGCGCGCCGAGCCAATCTCCGCTCTCTTTAAGAATCAGCCGCCACCTATCCCTAAATCCCATCAGATATCCTCCCTGTCAGGCCACACTTCACCGGACCGTATATATTTTGCTATCAGATCAGTCTCATATCCACGCGAGGCAGCGGCACGAAACAGTTTGGTCCTGCCCTCATAACTGTTCCCCTCTTTTATCGCA
>CADFRV010000184.1 GCA_902836725.1 Muribaculaceae bacterium | reverse complement strand
CAAGCGTGTGCTTCAGCAACAGCTGAACGAGATGGAACAGATGGGACTGGTAAGTAAAAAGATTTTCGCGGAGGTGCCCATACGGGTTGAATATTCCCTGACAGAAAGAGGAACCTCACTGATCCCTATAATAAGAATGATGGATGAATGGGGGCTGAGGCATGCACCTTTGTTTGATGAATACGGAAATCTCCGACAGCCACCAAAGGAGCCGGTTTCCCCGGAGTGAACATGGCGAAATTTGCAGATTCAAAAGGCATTCACTATTTTTGCCTTTGCATAACCCGCGGCAAGCCACTATGAAAAAACTTCTCAGTCTTTTATTTCTGATGATAATAATCTCCCTGTATCATGCGGCGGACGCCACAGACGGACAGGAAGAGAATTTCCGTTATCCCATAACAGAATGGCTCACCGCAAACAAGTGTGTTATTGTAAGCGACACTATCTCCGGAAAATTCCTTGTTATACGAAAGTCTTCCTCATATACCCGTGGTGTTATTGAAGTAGAGGATTCTTTCATTGTAAAAGCTTTGGACGCCAACTATAACTCGGTGGATCATATAGAAGGCACCGAGGGTAAATTCATCATTACATCAGACAACCGGTCTGCTCTGGCCGATTTTGAAAACGGGAACATATACTATTTCGACAAGATTTCATCATACGGAGATTTCTATCTCGCAGGAAAGAACGACTCGATCTCGTTGTACTACAACGGCACCGACCTATTGAAATATAACGGGAACGCCATTGAACAGTTATCAGGCTTCGGGGAACCGGAATATATGTGGCAGGATACTCCTGATACCATAAATATCTCATATGGAGATTACTATGCTCCGTTCTCCATGAATGACCTCTCTTACCTCAACAAAATCGGAGGAACATATCCACAGTTCCGGCACACACGTTTTGCCGACTATATAATCAATGATTTCATAAACGACAGCATAATATATGCCCATGACAATAATACATCGTATGTGTTACTACTGAGGGATACGCTCGAAGTAATGATCGATTCCTGTAGCGAGGTGCATAAAGGGATATATAAAAACAACAACCGGTTTTTCAGCTATCTGAACAATGCAGACGAGTCATCTTATTCCGAAAAACGGATGTTTATACATGATTATCATCATAACATATCATATGGTCCTTTTTATGGCTCTACCGCGGAATTTCTCGGCTACGACAGGGATTCAATCGCAATGTTCAGCGTAGAAAGTAACGTACTGATTAACCTGAAAGGTAACCATACCACAATATCCGGAGCCATCGTGGATGTAAGCAATTCATTCTCGGCAAGAGGGATCTGCATAACAGACGGAATCGCAACAGCATATGTTCGTCCTGATGAACTGAAATGGAATAAAGACATCACACTTGATCTTAAAAATTGGGGATATGTCGAATACCACCCATATTACCCCGGGGTTATGGCCGCTTCGGAAATCAGATTTGAATTGCCCGAATTTAGAATCAGCAATCTTCTGCGCCAGAATATCCTATACTGGCTTTCGGAAGATATAGCAAGCGAAGCATGCTGGTATCTGGAAGACTGGAACATGAAGGACGCGAGTGCCAAGGAAGATACAACCTTTATTCCAGAGCTAAACACTACTCCGCAGGAAATATGCGATTATTATGGGGACTGCCTGATCAACCTGTTTGACGTTGAGGAACATGAAGACGAGGATGAGGACGGCTTCAGGATAAATTTTGGAGGTCATTTTACTGCAGGAACAAGAATAATAGCGGAAACGGATTCGCTCATCACGGTGGAATTCATATGCGACAGCAATTTAGGCGGCGGATCAGGAAACGGTGATAACAGACATCCGATCGCCACATTCGACAAGGCTACCGGAAAGCGTCTTATCTTATCCGATATTTTTGACTTCAGTCACCGGGCAGAAATCGCAAAAACAATCAACCGTTATCTCCATAACAACTCCGGCGGCTGGAGCATATCTGAGGAGATACCCAACGCCGAACTTCTGTCAATGCCTTTCGGGATATGCTCTGACTCCCTGAAATTCATCATAAGCCGCCATACCATTATCGGAACCGGCGGGGAATTCAGCATACCGTTGGAGGAGTTCGGCGATGCTCTTAATAGAAATGCGGAATGGTATAGAACCGATATATATCCACCCACTGCCGGAATAAAGTATGGCAGACAGATTCCACTAAAAAATGTTTTCGAGCGATCCTATTATGACAATGTGAAAACGCCCAAGAAGTTTCCGACAGTCAAATTCCAAAAAAGGCACCCATTCCGGAAGCAGGAAAGAGACTCGTCGGTCATAGAGGCTGCGAAAACCATAAACTGCGGGAACAACAGAATCCTCAGCGACCTCTACGAACAGAACGGCGATCATGAGAAAGCGGAGGAGATACTGGACATACTCGCACTCGCAGGCTACAACGGTCCCATGAACAGCGGCTCAGCCGAACTCGGCAAGCTGCTTGACCTGAAATGCAGCATAGCGACTTCTCTTCTCTCCAATGGAGAATATGACAACGCCGAAGAGAAAGCCCGTCAATTCCTATGGCTTTCACAAGACACATCATTTACCTATCGCGACAGCAAACCGGCAATGGCAGACGGACTGATACTGCATTCCCTTATCTCGCATAAAAAAGGGGATAGAGCGAACAGTGTCAGAATGGCTATTGACGGAGGGAATATATTGATCCCATATATAATGACGACATCAGTAAGGCTCTCATCCTCGAAGCGGAAAGAACTTTGGGATTATTATAAAGACTGGTGCATGAACAGCCTACCGGAATTAGCCTTTTCAACAGACGACCCTACGTTGGCGAGAATGTCATATGATGCCGTTCTCAACGGCAAAGGTATGCTGCTGAATACAGAAACAGCGGTAAGACGTGCAATAGAAGAGAGCGACAACAGCGACATAAAACAGGAGTTGAAAAATCTTGACCGGCTTACGGCCGAGTTCGAGGCACTCATCCAGAAAGGACCGGAAAAGTCAAATGAGCCAGACAGAAGAGCGCAATATCTGCAATCGTTCAATTCGCAAAAAGATTCATTGAACACATTGATAAGCACATGCAGGGAGGAACTTGCAAGCGGGAGCAATATATATTCAAAATATCTGCGCAGCTATTCCGCGACAGCCCGTCAGGTGTGCGACAATCTTCTTGAAGGGGAAGTGGCTGTGGAATTCATAGCCGTGGAGACAGAAGAAGATCCGGTGTATTATGCATTGATACTGCACAAAGGGAATCCGGTTCCGAAAATTGTAAAGATAAGCCGTCATGAGGAGATCAACGATACAGATATTTACGGAGCGTATGGAGAATCCTCACTCACCGACGGAACAATCTATAAAATGATATGGGAACCGGTTGCAAAAGAATTGTCGGAAGAGGAAAGCTGTGTCTATTTCTCACCCGACGGCACGCTCTATACGCTTCCGATCGAGTACAGCACACCTTCCGACGGGAAAACACAGCTGAAATTCCACCGTCTGTCCTCCACACGTGAAATCGCATTCAGAAACGACAGTACAGGTCACGGAAATGGTGAAGCTGTAATATTCGGAGGACTGGATTACAACAACTGTCAGTCACAAGCGGGAGAAAAGCAGGATAACGAGACGAGAAACCGCGACTTTCTTAGGAACTACGTACTCAACAGACGTGCGGGGATCGCACCCCTCCCCCACAGTATGGATGAAGTACTGGAGATTGAAGCGTCGCTCGGCCACATGAATACGATAGACAAAATAATATCCTGCACAGGCGCCGACGGTTCGGAGTCCGCTTTCAAACACAGCGTATCCTCCGCTTCAAAAATAATCCATGTAGCCACACATGGTTTCTATCTGAGCGAGGATGAATTCGCGGATTTCAGCGATACAGATATTTTCAGGAATTTCAGCAAAGACTATAATGACCTTGAGGACAAGGAGCTGTATCGCTCCGCATTGCTTTTCGCAGGTATAAACGGAATTTTCTCAGGTGACAGCACAGATTCCCAGGACGGTGAAGACGGCATTCTGACAGCAAAAGAGATCAGTATGCTGAATATGTCAAACGTTGATCTTGCGGTGCTCTCGGCCTGCCAGTCCGGCCTTGGCGACATATCGTCGGAAGGAGTGGCCGGTTTGCAGCGCGGTCTCAAAAAGGCCGGTGCCAATACAATCCTCGCCACCCTATGGAAAGTAGACGACGAGGCGACCAAACTGCTTATGTCGGAGTTTTACCAAGAACTTTCCCGTGGCCAGTCCAAAAGCGTCTCATTGGCCAACGCCCAAAAATTTGTAAAAGAATATGACAACGGGAAATACAGCCATCCATTCTACTGGGCGCCGTTTATTCTGATTGATGCCCTTTAAGTTGCAGCAGATCCGACAGATCGCGTCTGACGCTGTCAGGAGCCTCTGTCTGCGGGTTCTTGTCGGTGAAAATATCACGGAGAGTGGTTCCCATCCCGCTCATATATGAGCCATCTTTCTTATAATCAGACGCAGACCGCCTGTAGGTATAATCCATAAACTCCTTCGATCTGGATTTCCTATCCACACCCTTCCTGTCTCCGGAAGCAAGTTGCTTTACGGAACCTTCAAAGGGTGTCTTTACAGTAACGGTATGTCTTTTTTCCGATGTGCTCCTTAAGACAAGACATGCGCCTTCCCTGACAGAAATTATGTCATCTTCCGAAAGCTGCTGCTTCTCCTTTAACCTGACCGCCTTTTTATCGTTTTTCAGCTCTACTTTCCCTTTAATGAGGAAAACTGTGTAATCCTTTTCGGCAGAAATGGCAAACGGCAGCATCAGAAGAATTGCCGATATAATAAACGATCTCATAATAGTCACGTTATCAGTCATATGATGAAAAACAAAACAGATTCCGGCACAGATCGTACTTGCGTGCCACAATAACCACTGTGGAATAAACCACTTTGACAATTGACGCCACAACAAGCAGGCTGTTTATTACGCCGTGCATCGAGGCATACACATTATATTC
>CADFRV010000183.1 GCA_902836725.1 Muribaculaceae bacterium | reverse complement strand
TATTAAATATAACCCAAAGGGTATAATTTGAGATATAACAAAATATTTTATACCCGTTATAGTGTAATTTTATATACATCCATTATCTTTGCACCCAAAAGGGTATATTCATATGACTCAACTGGCAAAATATGTGAAGGAGATGCGCAAGCAATTCGGACTTACACAGGTTGACCTGTCTCAGAAATCCGGGGTAGGACTACGGTTTGTGCGCGAGCTTGAACAAGGCAAGGAAACGCTTCGACTCGACAAAGTAAATCAGGTACTGGCACTTTTCGGGGCCGTTATGACACCGGGAAAAATCTGTGAATCATGAAGCAGGCCAATATTTTTATAGGCAAGAACCTTGCCGGTGTTCTGACAGAGGACGACCTGGGCTATGAATTCAAGTATGATGCCGATTATCTTAAATCGGCAGAAGCTGAGGCTGTAAGCCTGACACTCCCTTTATCGGCAATGCCGATATGCATTTGAAAAACTTCTCGCTTTTCCGGCCTGCCGACAGCTATATGCTGACTCCGGCGTATGATCTTTTATCGACATCAATCGTCATGCCGGAAGATGACGAGAAATTGGCGCTGCCTCTGAACGGGAAGAAAAAACGGATAAAGAGAAGCGACTTCGAGACTGCCATGCGAGACAGCGGAATGGACGAGAAGGCCATTACAAACCTTTTCAACAAGTTTTTCAAAGCCATTCCGAAATGGCATGATTTAATTGGAGAATCGTTCCTGCCCGACAACATCAAATCTGATTATAGGAAACAGATAGAAACAATGTATGGGCGCCTTAAGATAGTGTAGATCCATTTACGGTGATTACGGAAAGGACGCGGGGACGTCAGCAGGCGGGGATCAGCGGAACCAGTCGCCGATGCGGGCGCGGACGGCGTGGGATTCTTTCAGCATCTTGATGAACTCCACGGCGGAATGCTTGCGGTAGCTGTTGCGCAGCAGGTGCACACAACCTTCCATCTGATTGGAGGGGAGGTCGAGTGGGATGGAGCGCACACCGGCGTGGTTGTAGACGGTGGCCTCGGCCAGAACCGTAACGAGGTTGCTCTGACGTATAAGCTCCAGAAGGATATTCACTTCATTAAGCTCAACCTTGATGTTCAACGGCACCGGACAACGGGTCACATAGAGGTCGAAGGCGTTGCGAGCCTGAAGACCAGGGGAAGGGAGAGCGAGATCGTAACGTGCAAGATCCATCAGGGCAAGGCTCCGGGAGGAGGCGAGGGAATGCCCCTCCCTGACGATCACCGAAAGGTGGTTGTCGAACAGCACGTGCGACTCAATATCATCAATGACTTCCGTGGGCCTGAAAGCGAGCACGAAATCGACCGTCCGCTCTTTCAGCAGTTTCATCAGCTCGGCCATCGGCTTATAATATATGTTCAGTTTCACATCGGGATAACGGCGCATGAACTCTACCACCGTTTCCGTGAGGATGGGTCCGAAAGAATATGTCACACCGATATTGAGTGTGCCTGTGAGCAGATTGCCGAGGTCGCTTATGAGTGCCGTACAGGTATCGGCGTCGTGTATGGTGCGCAACCCCATCGGGAGCAGCCGCTCCCCCGGCTCGGTGAGGCTGATGGAGTGTCGCCCGCGCTCGAAAAGGGTCACTCCCAATTCGTCCTCGAGCTGTTTGACCTGCTGCGACAATGTGCTTTGCGCCACATTGAGCGCCCTGGCCGCTTCCGAGAAACTGAGCGTCTCGGCGGCTTTGGCGAAATATCTTAACTGTCTTAATTCCATGATGAATATGCAAATATACGGAATATTCGGCGAAACATAATAGCGAAAGTCGCCCGCAGGGCGGTTCGCGGTGGCGAAGCCAATTATATGAGCCAAATATAGGGAAAAGCGGTCATCTTGTGGCCTGGAACGAGATCTTTTTGAACATAAAGATCGGTATATTGGCCCCGATGGCCATGCAAAGCACTATGAACGCGCAGGTAAGCCCGTTGTATGAAAGCAGATACATGTAATGGTTGAACTGCTCCTCTCCGCTGTTTCCCAGACAGAGGAGCAACGCCTCAATGGTATGATAGGCATACATGCCGGGGATCATCGGAAGCAATGCCGGGAAAAGGCATACCTCGGCCGGACACTTCACCATAGGCGCCATAAGCACGGCGAGCAAACCGACAACGAAGGCCGCCACGGCACTTGCCGGAATTATGTTCATGCCGAACCATCCTGGCGACATGAGCATGAACCGCACCGCATGTCCTGTGGCCGCAGCCAGGGCGCATGCGGCATATGTGCGGCGGGGAGTGTTGCTGATACTGGAAAAACCGATAGCAGCCATAGCCGCAAACAGAGCGTCTTCAAAAATATTCAATGATGCTACCATAATGTGAATGACTAAAACAGGTCTATTCCGAGAAGAAGCAGGGCGGTGGCCAGACCCGCCGACAACGCCGCTGTGAGGACACACGCATCGCAGAAGCGCCCGAAAGCGCAGAGATAATGGCGGTCGATAAGATCGCTCGCGGCATTGATATAGGGTACGCCCGGTATCAGATATAGCACGCTTGTGGCTATCGCGATGTCGGGTGTATCACCCCATTTGAAAATCTCGGCACCCACGCTTATGGCCGCCGAGAAAAACGCGCAACAGAAGAATGTGACCCTCACATCGGCATGGTTCCTCAGCATTATCTGCTTGAGATAAAAGCCGGCGAGAGTGGCCGTGAAAACCACCGCCATAGCCACGGCATCCCCCCCGAAAAGGCGGCAGAACGACGCGTTGGCCAAAGAGGCGAGCAGCAGTGTCTCCCACCAGGCCGTAGGCTTCGTCTCTTTGATAAGATCAAAACGCCGGCACGCCTCGTGAAAACCTATCTTCCTGTCGGCGACTTCCCAGCTGAGGCGGCTGAGACGCGTGTTTATATCGAAACTTATGCCGCAGGCCGCCATTTTCCTGATAACCACAGTGCGCTCACCGGTGCCACACGCCCGAAGAGTAAGCTCGATATGTCGCGGCAACAAGGCCACAGCCACCTCAAGGCCAAATGCCTCGGCCATTCTCCATACATTTTTCTCTATGCGTATGGCGGTAGCCCCGCATCCCCAGAGCCATGCGGTATATTCGGCAAGGAACTCCCCCGCTTCCGGGACCGCGCACACGGGGCACGCCTCAATTTCAGAAACCATCGTCTATCTCGTCATTATCCTTAACATTCTCATCGCCGGGCACATAGAATATGTCACGCTCACGGCCGATCTCGATAAACCGGGGCTTATGCGCATGAGATCCGGAAGCATGGTATCCTGCCAGTCTCAACGATCCCACAAGAAGCACCAGAAGCAGAATGCCCACGATCACATACCAAACATTCATCGGATTGCCGGCGGCCAGAGTGACCGCCTCACTGATTGTAACCATCATCATAATATCCTCATTTATTAAAATTATCTGTTCCTGTAAAATGTTCGGCAAAGTAACAAACAAGACACAGTTAATACTCTGGAACGAGCGAGGATTTTTCCGATACCTCCTATCGTAAAAGCCATTCCTGCAGATGCCGTTGTCCGCGGCATTAAGAATTTTTGTGGAGTGGCCGACAACAGAATACATGGGAAATGAGTATCTTTGCGAATTGAAGTACAACGGAAACAGTAATTTACACGCAATGAAGAAAATATTTTGTTCACTGATGGCGGTTTTCGCCGCTTACGGTGCCTCGATGGCCTGCACGAGCCTTATAGCAGCCAAAGGCGCTACCGCAGACGGCTCGGTGATGGTGACTTACGCAGCCGACTCCCATAACCTTTACGGCGAACTCTACACACAGCCTGCTGCCGACCATCCCAAAGGCTCCATGCGCAAAGTGATAGAATGGGACACAGCCAAGCCCCTTGGCGAGATTGAGGAGGTGGAGCACACCTATGCCACCGTGGGGAATATGAACGAGCATGGCCTTACGATCGCCGAGTCCACCTGGGGAGGACGCGAGGAGCTGGCCGGCACCGGCCTGATAGATTACGGCTCGCTGATTTACATCACCCTGCAGCGTGCGCGCACCGCCCGCGAGGCCATAAAGGTGATGACCGACCTGGTGGACCGCTACGGATATGCCTCCTCCGGTGAGTCCTTCTCCATCGCCGACGGCGACGAGGCGTGGATCATGGAGCTGATCGGCAAAGGGAAAGCCGACAAAGGAGCCGTGTGGGTGGCACGCCGCATACCCGACGGCATGATCTCGGGACACGCCAACCATCCGCGTATCCACAAATTCCCCCTGAAAGACAAAAGCAAAGAGACCATCTACAGCCCCGACGTGATCAAATTCGCCCGCTCGCAGGGATACTTTGACGGCAAAGACGAGGATTTCGATTTCTCCAAGGCATATGCGGTGACCGACTTCGGCGCACTGCGCGGATGCGACGCCCGTGTATGGGCATATTTCAACAAGTTCGCCTCCGGCATGGACAGCTACCTCCCCTGGATCGACCGCGCCGAAGGTGAGCCGATGCCGCTGTGGGTGAAACCCGACGCTCCCGTCACAGCCACCGACATGAAATGGATGATGCGCGACCACTTCGAGAATACCCCCTACGACATGACGCAGGATATCGGCGCAGGCCCCTACAAGGTGCCTTACCGCTGGCGTCCCATGACCTTCGAGGTAGACGGCCAGGAATATACCCATGAGCGCGCCATCGCAACGCAGCAGACCGGTTTCTCGTTTGTGGCACAGATGCGCTCCGACCTGCCCCACTACCTCCGCGGACTTCTCTGGTTCGGCACCGACGACGCCAATACCAACGTGTACCTCCCGATATTCTGCTCCGTGAAGAAAGCTCCCGCGCAGCTTGCCCACGGCGATGTGAACACCATCGACTGGAACTCAAATTTCTGGGTGAACAACTATGTGGCCAACCAGGCTTACAACCGTTACTCACTCATGATACCCGACATCAGGCGCGTGCAGGAGGAACTTGAGAACGCCATCGACACCGACGTGAAGGTGGCACTCGAGCAGATCCCCGCATTCGACGACGAGACAGCCATGCAGCTCACACAGGATCTGGCCGACCTCTGGGCGGAACGTGCCACAGCAAGCTACAAGCAGCTCGGCGACTACCTGTTT
>CADFRV010000182.1 GCA_902836725.1 Muribaculaceae bacterium | reverse complement strand
CGCTTTCTGACAACATAAAGAATTATGAAAACACTTTCGGCGTCATAGAGCGCAAGATGCCCATAAAGCCAGTGGGTGGCAACAATCAGGGAGGCAATTCGGGCGACATACCCAACCCGTTCATAGTAGGGGGCAAGGCCTGACGCCATAAAACGTTAAACAGCAGAAAAATACAATAAGATATGAAAGACAACAATCTGACCATATATAATTCGTTGTCGCGCAACAAAGAGTTGTTCAAGCCCATCCACGAAGGGAAGGTGGGTATGTACGTATGCGGCCCCACGGTGTATGGCGACGGCCATCTCGGCCATGCGCGCCCTGCAATCACATTCGATGTGCTTTTCCGCTATCTGCGCCATCTCGGCTATAAGGTGCGCTATGTTCGTAACATTACCGATGTAGGCCATCTGGAGCATGATGCCGACGAGGGGGAGGACAAGATCGCCAAGAAAGCCCGTCTCGAGCAACTGGAGCCAATGGAGGTGGTACAGCATTACCTCAACCGCTATCACGACGCCATGGCGCGCCTGAATGTGCTTCCGCCGTCGATAGAGCCGCATGCCTCGGGACATATCATCGAGCAGATCGACTATGTGCAGAAGATTCTCGATGCCGGATATGCTTATGTGAGCGACGGATCGGTGTATTTCGATGTACCAAAATATAACCGCGACCACAATTACGGAAAACTCTCAGGCCGCGACATAAACGAGCTGCTGGCACAGACACGCACGCTCGACGGACAGCAGGAGAAACGCCATCCGGCCGACTTCGCGCTCTGGAAAAAGGCACAGCCCGAGCATATCATGCGCTGGCCCTCCCCGTGGAGCGACGGTTTCCCCGGGTGGCACCTCGAATGTTCCACCATGAGCGAGAAATATCTCGGAGAGAAATTCGATATACATGGCGGCGGCATGGACCTCAAATTCCCGCACCACGAGTGCGAGATAGCACAGAGCGTGGCCCACAACGGATGCGACAGCGTGCACTACTGGATGCACAACAACATGATCACCATCAACGGCCAGAAGATGGGCAAGTCGCTCGGCAACTTCATCACCCTCGACGAGTTCTTCAACGGCACGCATCCCGCTCTCACACAGCCGTATTCGCCGATGACGATCCGTTTCTTCATTCTTCAGGCGCACTACCGCTCTACAGTGGACTTCAGCAACGATGCCCTTCAGGCATCAGAGAAGGCGCTCGACCGTATGCTCGAGGGATGGCGCCGTCTGGCCGACCTCAAACCTGCTGAAACCTCCTCCGTAAAGGATGATGTGGAGGCTCTCTGGGCCAAATGTTACGAGGCTCTTGACGACGATCTCAACACCCCGATCGTTATAGCGCATCTTTTCGAGGCTGTAAGCATCGTCAACAAGGTGCGCGACGGGCACGCCACTGCCACACAGGCCGATATTGACAGCCTGCGCTCGCTCTTCGACACATTCCTGTTCGATATACTCGGCATGAAACCCGATGCGGCAGACGTGAACGACGAGAAGGCTCTCGAGCCTTACCGCGGCGCGGTTGATCTGCTGCTGAAGGTGCGTTCGGAAGCCAAAGCGAAGAAAGACTGGGCCACATCCGATCTCATACGCGACAACCTCGCGGCACTCGGCTTCTCCGTCAAGGATACCAAAGACGGGGTGGAGTGGAGCGTAAAATGACGGTTCGCGTTCCGTAATATGTAAGTTTGGTTTTCCTATGGATATCAAGGGGTTCGCCACTCTTGCGCTCGAGCAGTTGCCTTTTGAGCCCACAGACCAGCAGATAAAACTGGTCGCGGCTTTGTCGCGCTTCTGCTCGGCATACACGCCCCAGGATACGGTATTCGTGCTCAACGGCTATGCGGGTACCGGCAAGACTTCCGTCATGGGAGCGCTTGTGCGCACTCTGCGTATCGTAGGAATACCCACGGTGCTGCTTGCCTCCACAGGCAGGGCGGCAAAAGTATTCAGCAATTTTACCGGACAGCCGGCATATACCATCCATCGCAAGATATATGCCGCCCCTGTCATTGGCGCAGACGGGAGACTTGTCTCCCGTCTGACTGTAAACCCGCATGTCAATACGGTTTTCATTGTCGACGAGGCATCGATGATCGGCGACAGCATGGATGGGGGAGCGGGACTGTTGCAGGATCTGCTGATGTATGTCTACAGTGGCATCAACTGCCGTCTGATCCTTCTCGGCGACACTGCCCAGTTGCCCCCGGTGGGTCTGGCTGAGTCTCCGGCCATGGATCCGCAGCAACTCAAAAGCATGGGTATGCGGGTCACACGTGCCGTCATGACCCGCACAGTGCGCCAGAAAAGCCGTTCCGGCATACTTTACAATGCCACCTGGCTCCGGCATGCCATGATACAGTCGCCGTTGCCAGAGCCGCAGATGTGGGTATCACGTTTTCCCGATGTGGAGGTGGTATCCCCTGAGGATCTCGAGGACATATTGCAGAAGTCTTTTGCACAATACGGCGAGGGGGAGACACTCATAATCACGCGCTCCAACAAGCGGGCCGTGGATTTCAACCTCGCGGTAAGGCGCGTGATTTTCGACCGAGACGAGGTGCTTGTGAAAGGTGACAGGCTGATCGTTGCCAGAAACAACTATTACTGGACGCGGCGTAGCGTGCAGCAGAAAGAATCTGACGGCGATGCCGGCGAACCTCAGCGGCAGGCTATGGAGTTTGTGGCCAACGGGGAGGCTGCCGTAGTCGACAAGGTTTACAGCACCGAGACAAGGAACATGATGGAATTTGCTGACGTAAGACTGTATTTTCCTGATTACGATATCTCTATCAACGCCAAGCTAAATCTTGACACCCTTGTGTCGGAGGGCGCGTATCTGTCGCGGGAGAAACAGCAGATGCTCGTGGACCAGGCTCTCGCAGATGCCGGTGTCCCTCAGACGGCATCCGTAACGGCACAGCGTGAGGTACTGAAGGCCGATCCCTACTACAATGCCCTGCAGGTCAAATATGCCTATGCCGTTACCTGCCATAAGGCGCAGGGAGGACAGTGGAAATCTGTTTTCGTGGATATGGGATATATACCGCCTGATGCATATACCACCCCGGAATTTTACCGATGGCTTTATACAGCGACATCGCGCGCAACGGAACGGCTGACGCTGATCAATCCGTCTGTGCAGATCAATTAGCACGGTATGCCGTGCAGACGGCTCTTTAATGTGTAATTTTTAAAAAAAACAATGATATTATGACACTTTTCGACACTATTTCAGACGATATCAAAAAGGCCATGCTCGCTCGCGACGCGCAGCGTCTTGACGCTCTCCGCGGCATCAAAAAGGAGTTCCTTGAGGCGAAGACCGCAAAGGGATCCGACGGCAATCTTACCGACGAGCGTGCCACGCAGATACTTGCAAAAATGATAAAGCAGCGTAAAGAGAGCGCGGCAATATATACCGAGCAGAACCGCCCCGAACTGGCGGAGACTGAGCTTGCGCAGGCTGCCATAATAGAGGAATATATGCCGAAGCAGCTCACAGACGAGGAGCTGACAAGCGCGCTCAAAGAGATCATTGCCCGTGTGGGCGCCACCTCCCCCAAAGAGATGGGCAAAGTGATGGGTGTCGCCTCACGCGAACTTGCCGGC
This sequence comes from Muribaculaceae bacterium, assembly GCA_902836725.1. Lineage (GTDB taxonomy): Bacteria > Bacteroidota > Bacteroidia > Bacteroidales > Muribaculaceae > UBA7173. The sequence goes on along the minus strand of CADFRV010000182.1, from coordinate 1,492 downwards.
AAAACCGAGGGGCGTGCCATTTCGGCAAAGGTCAAGGAACTGCTTGCTGAATAAGCTGGGGCGTCTCACAGGCTAATGATGAGCCATGCGACGTAAGCCACATAGCCCAGCAGCAGTATAGCGCCCTCGCCCCGCGTGATGGTGCGCTTGCGGAAAAGCCAGCCGAACAGCCAGAACAGCACACAGGCGCCTGTGAGCGTGAGCAGGTCGAAGTTGCCGATGCTACCGAATGGCAGAGGTCTGATCGTGGCCGAGCATCCGAGCACGAGAAAGATGTTGAAGATATTGCTGCCGATCCCATTGCCGATGGCGATACCGGTCTGACCCTTTCTGGCGGCCACGAGAGAGGTGGCGAGTTCGGGGAGCGATGTGCCAGCCGCCACTATGGTAAGCCCGATGATGGCATCGCTTACCCCCAGCGCGGAGGCAATTGCCGACGCACCCGCTACGAAGCGGTCTCCGCCGATTATCAGGCCTGCAAGGCCGCATATCACAAACAATACCGATTTCAGAACCGACATTGCCCGGGTGACAGTCCCGGTTGCAGATGTCGGTTCTGCTTTTTGCATTGCTTCCTCCTGCCGTGCGGTTGAGAATGTGTGACGCATGAAGATCGCAAAAAACAGGAGCAGAAGAATGCCGTCCACGCGTGTGATGATATTGTGTGGAGCGCCGTCAAGCCACTGCGAGTTCCCTATGGCAAGAAGTGCTACGGCTGAAAGCACCACCAGGGGTATATCTTTGGTCATAGTGCTCCGTTCTATTTTTATAGGGGAGAGAATGGCGGTGGCGCCTACGATTACGAGCACATTGAATATGTTGCTTCCAACAACGTTGCCGATTGCCAGACCCGCATTGCCGTTTATGGCAGACATAACACTGATTACCAGTTCTGGCGCCGAAGTGCCGAAAGCCACCACTGTAAGTCCGACAACGAGATCAGACACACCCCATCGCCTGGCAATTGCCGAAGCTCCGTCTGTAAGCCAGTTGGCGCCAAACAATATCAGCGCGAGGCCACCGATTAAAAACAGCAGGTTTAAAAACATAAGTAAGTCGTGGAAATGCTAAGTTGAAACTATAGTTAAGGTTTCCCTGTAAGATAATAACGCTTTTACGTCTGTATTATTCCGGCACAGCGTAAAAAAACGGGGGTGGCCGCTTACGGCATGTGCCGGTTGATTGGGTGGAGCAACAAAAAAGGAGCTAAGATGCGGGGATCTTAACTCCTTGATTGTGTTGTCTTACCAGGATTCGAACCTAGACAGGCAGAACCAAAAACTGCAGTGCTACCATTACACCATAAGACAATCCGTCGCCCAGACGAGGAGCGGAAAAATGCCGCTGAAACCTCCTTAAGCAGTGCAAAGTTACAAAAACAATTGGATGCCGACAAATTTTTGTGTTAAAAATTTGTCTGGCATCCAATTCGTGAGAATTTGTGAGAAAATAAGTTGGGTCTGGTATGACAGCTGGTGGGGGAGGGTGGGGA
>CADFRV010000181.1 GCA_902836725.1 Muribaculaceae bacterium | reverse complement strand
TTTTACAGTGGACAGCCTTTCAGAGATATTAAGTATTCCATGTCTGATTGAGGAATTGCTATGAGATTATTATTTGAGATGGATAAGAAGGACTATGAATACTGCACCCACCGTTTCGTCCGCAACTCCGCCCGCAGCATCATCATAAGGGATGGAAAAATCGCCATGATCCACAGCTTGAAATACGATTACTACAAGTTCCCAGGAGGCGGCATTGAAAACGGAGAGAACCCAGTGGAAGCAATGATCCGAGAGACGCGGGAGGAAGCCGGACTTGTGGTCAAGCCTGAGACGGTCAAGGAATACGGCTATGTCCACCGGATTCAGCGGAGCGACATGGATTCCTCCGAATGCTTTGTTCAGGATAATTACTACTATCTGTGCAAAGCGGAGCCGGAAGCAGTTCGGCAGAATTTGGACGCTTACGAGGCGCAGGAAACCTATACATTGGAATATGTTACGCCCTTGATGGCAATTCAAAAGAACCGCAGCGTGGGTGCGAGCCCATATAATCCCATGATGTTTGAACGAGAAGCAAGAGTGTTGGAACTACTGATGTCCGAAGGATACTTTTGATTAGATGCGAAAGCACCGCTTGCGTGAGTTTTCGGAATGAAACGGAGGCTGCAATGAAACGAGTTGAAACAGCAATTTCCAGGCTGATGCCGGACATCGACGGCAAGCGTGTGTTGGAGCCCGCCTGTGGCTGCGCGGAGTTTTCCATTGCGGCAACAGCCCACGCCGCGGAGGTCGTCTGTTTTGATTTGGATGACCAGCGGTTGAACCCAGAGGCAACGCATACCGAAAGGCTCCGCTTTGAAATCATGGATGCCACAGCGATGCGCTTCCCGGACGGTTCTTTCGATACAGTTGTTTTGTACAACGCAATCGGCCATCTGGCGCATATCGCAGAACCTGTTCTGTGGGAATGCCTGCGGGTTGTGAACACGACCGGAGTTGCTTGGGTTGTAAGCTCCTTCCGCATGGACAAGGCAGTGATTCAGGAAACGCTTTTGCCGCTGTTGGATCATATGGAGTTGTCTTATTCCACGCAAGAGGACTCAGTTTACACCTATGTTCAGATCAGGAGGAAAACGAATGGCATTTGATTATAAGAAAGAGTACAAGGAATTCTACCTTCCGAAGGACAAGCCGTCGTTTGTGACGGTGCCGCCCATGAATTACCTTGCCGTGCGTGGCAAAGGCGATCCCAATGCTGCAAGCGGTGAGTACAAGGACGCCATCGGCCTCCTTTACGGGATTGCATTTACCATCAAAATGAGCAAGAAGGGCAGCCATCAGATCGAAGGGTATTTCGACTATGTGGTGCCTCCGCTGGAAGGCTTTTGGTGGCAGGAAGGTGTCACCGGAGTTGATTACGCCCATAAGGAGAACTTTGAATGGATTTCTCTCATCCGTCTGCCGGATTTCGTGACAAAGGCTGATTTTGACTGGGCCATTCAGGAGGCAACAAGCAAGAGGAAGACAGATTTTTCCAAGGTGGAGTTTCTGACCTACGATGAGGGGCTCTGTGTTCAGTGCATGCACATCGGTCCATACGACAATGAGCCTGCAACAGTGGAGCTCATGCATCAGTTTATGTCTGAACAAGGGTATGCTCTTGACATTACAGATTTGAGATATCACCACGAAATCTATTTGAGTGACGCAAGAAAGACAGCGCCGGACAAGCTGAAAACTGTAATCCGTCACCCGATAAAGAAGGTGTAAGCTATGGCCTCCAGCAAAGCCTATCTCGATTTCATCCTGGATCAATTATCCGGCTTGGATGAGATCTCCTGCCGGGCGATGATGGGAGAATACATCCTTTACTACCGTGGAAAGATTATCGGCGGCCTTTACGATGATAGATTTCTTGTCAAGCTAACCCCTTCTGCAAGAGCCATGATGCCGCAAGCGGGAATGGAACTGCCATATGAAGGCGCAAAGGAAATGCTGTTAGTCGATAATGTTGAGAGCAGAGAGTTCCTAACGGCGTTGATTGACGCTATGTATGATGAGCTCCCTGCATCGAGGAAAAAGAAGGTTTGAGATACTATGAATACAGAGATTGATATCAGCAATGTCACATTACATACAGACCGCATGATCCTGCGCCCTTGGCGTCAGACTGACCTGGATGATTTATACGCCTATGCTTCTGTTGACGGCGTTGGTCAGATGGCAGGCTGGAAACCCCACGAATCCAAGGAAGAATCCCAAAAGATTCTGGATATGTTCATCGGTCACAAGAAGACTTTTGCTTTGGAATATCAGGGCAAAGTAATTGGCTCTCTCGGTATTGAGCAATACAATGAAGATCACTTTCCCGAATTTGCAGATAAAAAGTGCCGTGAGATTGGGTATGTGCTCTCTAAAGAGTATTGGGGGCAAGGACTGATGCCGGAAGCTGTGAAGGAAGTGATCCGGCATCTTTTCGAAGTAGTTGGTCTTGATGTTATCTTCTGCGGTCATTTTCTGTGGAACAAACAGTCACAAAGGGTTCAGGAAAAGTGCGGATTCAAGCATTACGCCTTTGATACTTACGAAACAAAAGTAGATACCACGGAAGAAGACGAAGTGAATATCCTTACAAGGGAAGATTGGCAGGCAGAGAGCGTTGTGATTAGGGATTATGCCGCCTTTGATTTCAATGAAATTATGAACCTGTATACAAGCGTCGGCTGGACGAACTATACTGACCATCCGCAGATGCTGGAAAAGGCATATAAGAACTCTCTTTGTACACTCGGCGCATATACCGCGCAAGGAAGGCTGGTTGGCATTATAAGAGCCGTGGGCGATGGAGCTTCTATCTTGTTCATCCAAGACATTATTGTGCTCCCGGAATTCCAGCGCAAAGGAATAGGAACCGATCTCCTCAGAGCAATCATCCGCCGTTATCCCGATGTATATCAAACGGAACTCATGACAGATAACACGGACAAGACCATTGCCTTTTATAAGTCGCTTGGTTTTACGCCTGCGACTGAATTTGGCTGCCTTGGGTTCATGAAGCTGAATACATGATTCAAAAAAAGTTCTGGAAATTGAAAATAGGTATTGACCTTACAGCAAACTGCAATGATATAACGGTTTCAGAAAGGAGGTGCCGGATATGACGATCAAAGAATTCTCGCGTCTATGCGGCTGCAATCCTCAGACTCTTCGATACTACGACCATGTGGATCTGCTGAAACCGGTTAAGGTGGATTCTTGGACAGGATACCGCTATTATGATGAGGATCAGGCACTGCAATACGTGAAAATCAAAAACCTACAAATGGCTGGTTTCTCTATCGATGAAATCAGGGGGCTCCTTGATGCTGATAACGACACTATTTTCAAGGCTTTCTCGGCGAAAATAAAGGAACAGGAGGACCGTCTGCAGAAAACTAGGGAGATCCGGCAGTCATATCTGAGCGAAGTTCAGCGCATGAAAGAAAAGGTTAAAGAGTTCCGGGAGACAGTACTCTCCCTGACGGAAGACTATGATCCGACTGAGGAATTCGGTATTACAGCCGATGAGTACCGGGAAATCGTTGATTCCCTGACCACCTATTTGGACACTCACGAATTCACCGAGGGAGATTTTGATTATGATCTGTCTGATGATGGGGATGCCGCTCGTGAGGAGCCGGAATACCTCAATGTCCTGAATAATCCGGATTTTGAGGTGATCTATGAGCAGCATGGGTGGGAACATGCTCGGGAAGTCATTGGAAAGTTCACTGTTCCTGATGACGGAAAAGAATACATGCTGCTGTTCACTATCTCAAAGGATAAGGAGAATCCGACAGCGTTTGCAAACACAGCTCTTTCCGTTATGCTCGGGGCGAATCTGAAGTCCCGCGAGAGAACATGCCAGAACAGTCAGAAGCTTGGCTGTAATGTGACGGTCTCTGAAGACGGTCAGAATCATTTTTGGCTCTTAAAGAGAAAATAAGCCGTATAATCAACTTTACAACCCAGATACACTCTTCATTGAAGGAGGTGCAGCCGATTGGCCGCACCTCCTCTTTGACTTTCTGTTACCCTCTTGTAATTTTCTCCGAGTTGAGTATAATAACGATAGTGGGATTTGAAATCCCGGATAGAAACAGAGGTGCTGGTATGAGGACAAAAGACCAAGGGACTCTCGACAAAATACTGAAGTTCGTAAACAAGTATTATCAAGATAATCGTGTTGCTCCTACGATCAGCGAGGTTGCTTCTGGCGTCGGTGTGGCCAGATCGACAACTCATCGCTACATTCAAGAGCTTAGCGATAGAGATTTGCTTGATTACGGCAGGGGTATTCTTTCTGCGCCTGAGAGCGCCAAAATGAAGACAGCCTACATTGCCGCCCCGTTAGTTGGCTCGATCTATTGCGGCTCTCCGGAAGAGGAAGAGGAAAACGTCGAGGAGTATGTTAGCCTTCCTGTTTCTTTATTTGGCAAAGGAGACTTTTATATTCTCCGAGCCAAAGGCGATTCGATGGTCGATGCCGGTATCGCTGAAGGCGATCTGCTGGTGATAGAGCGTAATTGCCCTGCTTCCGAAGGGGATATAGTCGTTGCGCTCGATCAAGAGCAGCAGAACACGCTAAAACGGTACGTTGGCTTCGACAACGACGAAAAGTGCTTTATCCTTGCTTACGAGAATGAAGCACGGTATCCGGGAGAGGTCATAAAACTGAAGAGCTTCGAGGTTCAAGGTGTAGCTCGTCACGTAATAAAGGCTCTCTAAAACAAATTATTCAGCTCGGCAATGGTTTTCTGTTTTGGCATATCTGGTAGACAACGACGGCGAATGGGGCGAGCTGCGATTTGATTTTGAAAACGGCGATACGGTTTGTGCAGGGCCTACCGGAAGCGAGACTGCTGAAATCTGTGACCGTGCCGTTTTGGAAAGGCAGGGCATCATTATCCGCAGAGCATGACCTTTGCGCAGAACAGGCCGTCCTGATAGGTAACTGTACTTACTCCACCAGATTTTTCTGCGATATGGCGGACGGACTGGATACCAACGCCTTCTCCTTTTCGCTTGGAGGACTGGAATACCCCGTCTTTTTCCCGGATAACTCCGTCATAGGTGTTTTCAACCTGAATCAGTGCCAGACTGTTGCCATGCAGAT